>NZ_JAVJUO010000071.1:0-118719 GCF_040220555.1 Coleofasciculus sp. C1-SOL-03 | reverse complement strand
TCCTTAAATGGTTTATTTCCACGACAATCTTTTTTCATAAATACGTCTTGAACTATACAATTCTTCTCCACCTTGTCTACTTTCCTTCCTTGTCCTCCTTGTCTTGTCCCCACCCTCAAGTAAAAAACCTACACCTGTCAGCTCCCCCCAAGGCGGCTACCGCTTAGAAGACCGTAGCACCAATGGCACCTTCCTGAACGAAAAACCGATCAATACTACCGTTCCCCTCCAGGATGGCGATACCATCCGCATCGGACCCTTTAGCTTACTATTACGCCAAGACACCCTGGAATTAGTGGATCGAGGCAATTTTATCCGCCTCGACGCCCATCGCTTAGTGCGTCAGGTGAAGGATAAACAAGGGAGAACCAAAACCATCCTCAGTCACGTCTCTCTCCCGATTGAACCGGGACAATTTGTCGCCTTGGTCGGCGGAAGTGGTACGGGGAAATCCACCCTATTAAAAACTCTCTTAGGCATTGAACCCACCCAGGAAGGTGGCGTCTTTCTCAATGGCGATAACCTGCGACAGAATTTTAACCTCTATCGGTCTCAAATTGGCTATGTCCCCCAAGATGATATCGTTCATCCGGATTTAACCGTCGCTGAAGTCCTCACCTACTCCTGTCGGCTACGATTACCCCCGGATACTGATGTTAAGGCAATTGTCGATCGCACCCTCCACCAAGTTAAGCTAGAGTTTGTCCGCAATCCTGGGACAACCTGAGACTTAACTGGGGTATCCTTTGTGTACATACCGTTGTTTATCTGGCGATCGCGCTTTGGTTACACAAGCGTAAGGATATTCTTTGATACTCTCCCTGAGAGGGGTTTGGAGACCAAACCCCTACATTGATGATTAACGTGATGCACCTCAATTAATCACAACTTGACTTAAATATGAAGGGGTGGCTTCGTCACCTTCAACCCGGCTTCTTCTTGCACGTATTCCTCAATGTCAATCGAGATCGGTTCAACCTTCCAAATATCTTGACAATATTCCCGGATTGTGCGATCTGAGGAAAACTTCCCGGTGCGAGCTGTATTCAGAATCGACATGCGAATCCAATTCTCTTGGTCGCGATAGGCATGACTGACACGATCTTGGCAATCGATATAAGATTGATAGTCGGCAAACAACAGGTACTCGTCTTTGTAGAGGAGTGAATCCACAATCGACTTGAACAAGTCTGGCTGTTCAGGACAGAAGTCACCCGAAGCAATGCGATCAATCACCTCTTTTAATTGGGCATTGCTATGGTAGTAATCCATCGGGTTGTAGCCCCGGGATTTTAAGTCATAGACCTCTTGTGCGGTTAAACCAAATAAGAAGAAATTATCAGCCCCTACAGCTTCCCGAATCTCAATATTTGCTCCATCCAGAGTGCCAATGGTTAGCGCTCCATTCAGGGCAAACTTCATATTGCCTGTACCTGACGCTTCCTTACCTGCCATGGAAATTTGCTCGGAAAGATTTGCCGCTGGGTAAATTTTCTGACCCAAGGAAACCGAAAATCCTTCCATAAACACCACTTTAATCCGACCCGCGACATCGGGGTCGTTGTTGACCACTTTAGCCACAGCATTAATCAACCGGATCACCAACTTCGCCATATAGTAACCGGGCGCCGCCTTGCCTGCAAAAATGAAGGTTCGGGGCAGAATTTCGATGCCTGGATTGCGCTTGATCCGGTTGTAGAGGGTAATGATATACAAGACATCGAGTAACTGACGCTTGTATTCATGTAATCGCTTCACCTGGACATCAAACAAGGAATTGGGATCGACTTCTACGTCATTAAACAGCAGAATATAGTCTACCAACTCTTGCTTGTGCTGCTGCTTAATCGCGGCAAACCGTTGGCGAAACTCCGGATCATCGGCAAAGGCTTCCAGTTTTTGCAAGTCTTGCAGGTGAGCCACCCAATTGTCACCGATTTTTTCCGTAATCAAGTTGGAAAGTTGGGGATTACTCAGCAGTAGCCAGCGACGCGGGGTAATGCCATTGGTTTTGTTGTTGAATCGTTCGGGGAACATTTCATAGAAATCGTGCAGCACTCGCTGTTTGAGCAACTCTGTGTGGAGTGCGGCTACCCCGTTAATGCTATGGCTACCGAGACAAGCTAAATGTGCCATGCGGACAAATTTTTCGCCACCTTCCTCAATCAGGGACATGCGTTGCAATCGCTCCCCATCACCCGGATATTTGACTTTGACCTGTTCGAGGAAGCGGTGGTTAATTTCGTAGATAATTTCCAGATGTCGCGGCAGCAAACGCTCGAATAAGCTGACGGGCCAACGTTCTAGGGCTTCGGCGAGCAGGGTATGGTTGGTATAGCCAAAGGTGTGTTTGGTGATGTACCAGGCTCGGTTCCATCCCAATTGATATTTATCCACCAACAGCCGCATTAACTCAGCAATCCCAATTGAGGGATGGGTGTCATTGAGCTGGATGGCAATTTTTTCGTGGAAGTGGTCAAAGTTCCGGTGTGTGCGGCGGTAGGTGTTGATGATGTCTTGGAGTGAACAGCTCACGAAGAAATACTGCTGTTCTAGGCGTAGTTGTTGACCTTGAGAGGTATTATCGTTGGGATACAGGACTTTGGAAATATTCTCGGAGAAAATTTTGTCTGTCACCGCGCCTGAATAGTCTCCACTGTCAAACACTTGGAAGTTAAACTCTTCGGAGGCTCCGGCTCGCCACAGACGTAGACTATTGACGGTGTTGTTATGGTATCCCGGTACAGGGGTATCGTAGGGCGTTCCTAAGACTTTGCGATCGGGAATCCAACGCACCCGATACTGACCTTTCTCATCATGATACCCTTCGGTATGTCCGCCAAACTTGACGACAACGGTTAACTCGGGACGGCGGATTTCCCAAGGGTTGCCAAACCGCAGCCATTTATCCGGATGTTCGACTTGAGCCCCTTCTTCAATACGCTGATCGAAGATGCCAAATTCATAGCGAATCCCGTAGCCCATGGCGGGAATTTCTAAGGTGGCGAGGGAATCCAGAAAACAGGCGGCTAAACGTCCTAACCCGCCATTTCCCAATCCGGGTTCGGGTTCGAGTGCCATTAAGTCATCCAGCTTTAATCCGGATTCGTCTAAGGCTTGACACACTCGGTCGTACATATTCAGGTTGAGCAAGTTATTGCTTAACTGACGACCCATTAAAAACTCTGCTGAGAGATAATAAACGGACTTGACCTCTTTTTGCAGATAGGTTGTCGCGGTATTAATCCACCGATGCAGCAAGCGATCGCGTACTGTGTAAGCCAAAGCCATGTAGTAATCGTAGGGGGTGGCTAAGAACTCGTTCTTGCCCTGGATGTAGTACAAGTTATCGGCAAAGGCACGTTTTAGCGTCTCCACCGCCATCCCGGTGCGATCGTCTTCTACTTGGATTTCCGGGAGGCAGACATTCGACTGGATGGGTTGATCGCTATTGGGTTCAAAAACTTGGTTATTCATAGACTGGTTGTTACTGATGACACGATTTAATATCGTTCCCCCTGCTACTCTAGTCTCTAAAATTGGCGATGCCAAGGTATCAGACGTTGGGGTTTGCTTTCGCTCTATCCGTCAGCTTAACCGCACCAGACCGTGATCCGGAACGTCTGTGTAAAAATCTGTTATGCCTTGGCGCTAAGTAGTCAGACAAAAGAAAACGGTACTGTATTAAGTTGTGTAAATAGACCTCAAACCCTTACAAAGAACGTAGCTTGCTTCTCAAGGGAGCGAGTATGACGAATGACGTAGCTTGCTTCTCAAGGGTAGCGAGTTCTCTACTGACTGATGACTTGTCTTAGTTATCGATTCGCAGATCTGTGGTTAACAACTGTTGATGAAATCAGGAGATAGGCAATTATGGAAGTCAAAACTTGTCTTTGTTGTGGTCATCCCCTCTTACGCCACGTAAGACGACAAGGTGTTTATTGGTTTTGCACAGTTTGCCATCAGGAGATGATTCCCCTGAAGCCCAGCCAGTCATCTATTCATGTCGATACTCTAAAGCTTATGCCAAACAGTCAGATTTTGCGATCGCGTCCCTTAGAAACCGTTCAATCTTAGCTTGTCTTATGTCTTGGGTTATTAGTTACTGGACTTTTGCTTGTTGGCGGAATTCCTGAAGTCTTTTATATTTCATAAATAGGAGAGAGCCAAATTTTACGCAAAATTCAGGGGTTTAGCTGTGTCAATCAAAATTATTTTTGCCCAGAAAACGCCCATCATAGATAGTATACCCGAAATCGCTAGTACAAGAAGGCAGAAGTCCGAAGGCAGATGGCAGAAGGCGATAAGGAACATAATGTAGCTGCTTTTAAGGAGCTTGTTAACTGGTTAGTATTTGAAGCCGCGCTGCACTAGGGTCAGATCACAATCGCTGCAACCCCTGAAAATTCGTAGATTATTACGGAAAAGGGGTAAAAACTATGCAATTATGAGGTTTTGTTAAGAAGTGCAACTGATTGGAAGATTTAAACGTTTTGGGACAAAAAAGTAGTTTTAATTATCACCAATTGACAAGTTTAGCCTAAACAAGGTAATAGAAAGCCAAGGAAATGCTTTGGTGATCGGGATCAGGCGGGAAAGGCTGATTAATGCTATTCTTAAAGAGAATTAAATAGAATTAAAGAGAATTATTGAGGAATGCATCATGTCACCCCTCAAACCAATCGGATGTTCCATGGCGATCGCTACAGCTTTACTGTCTCTGAGCCTGGACAGTAAACCGATTCAAGCTCAATCCATAACACCTGCTGATGGGACAAATACCATCGTTATTCCCAATGGTGAGAGCCTTGATATTAGCGGCGGTATGTTGTCCGGAGATGGCAGCAATCTCTTCCACCAGTTTGAGCAATTTGGCTTGAGTCAGGGGCAAATTGCCAACTTTCTCTCCAACCCAGAAATTCGCAACATTTTGGCGGGAGTTGTCGGTGGGGAAGCGTCCCTGATTAATGGGCTGATTCAGGTTACAGGGGGAAATTCTAACCTCTTTTTAATGAATCCGGCTGGAATTGTTTTTGGCACTCAGGCGAGTTTAAATGTTCCGGCGGCTTTTACGGCGACGACAGCTAGCAGTATTGGGTTTGACGGGGGTCAGTTTAATGCCGTGGGTGACAACAATTATCAAGCACTGATGGGTGATCCCACTAATTTTTCCTTTGCTATGGAACAGCCAGGAAGCATTATTAATGCAGGGGATTTGGCTGTGGGTGAGGGGCAAGGTTTAACGGTTGTTGCTGGGCAAGTGATTAACACGGGAACGTTCTCTGCACCTGGCGGAACAATTAGCGTTGCCTCTGTACCCGGAACCAGTCAGGTGGTGATTAACCAAGAAAATATGACGCTGGGTTTAAAGCTGGATGTAACCGATTTAGATGATAACGGAGTTGGCAACATTTCACCAGCAAGTCTAGGACAATTGGTAACAGGTGGGGATGTCGTTCCAGCAACCGAAATTCAAGTTGATGATCAGGGTCAAGTTTGGTTAGCCACTTCAAATCAACCAATTCCGACAGAAACAGGAACGACGATTGTTTCTGGCAATATTGATACGGCTAGCAGTGACACTGGGGGAACGGTTCACATTTTAGGGCAGCGTGTGGGTTTGGTTGATGCAGAAATTAATGCTTCGGGTAGTAATGGTGGGGGTACAGTTTTAGTCGGTGGTGACTATCAGGGTCAAGGTGAGGTTTTCAACGCCGAACGGACTTTTGTTAATCAGAATTCCACGATTCGAGCCGATGCATTGACTAATAACGATGGCGGAACTGTCGTGCTTTGGGCAGATGATACGACTCAGTTTTTTGGTGATATCAGCAGCCGTGGTGGTGCAGTGGCTGGAGATGGGGGTTTTGTTGAGGTATCGGGGAAGGAGAATTTAGTTTTTGAGGGGACAGTTGATACCAGTGCAATTAATGGAGAAGGTGGAACGTTACTGCTTGACCCAACTGATATCACGATTACGGCTGGGGGGACGCCTGGTGGGTTTAGCGGTCAGGTAATGTTTGCTGATGCAGAACCGACGACAATTAGCGAAAACCAGTTAGAAACTTTGTCAGGTAATACTAATGTCCTCTTACAGGCGGATAATACGATTACCATTGAACCGATGCAGGACAGGGTGCTAGCGTTTCAGCCTGGTAGTGGGTCAATTACCTTTGAAGCGGGTGGTGCTTTTACCATGAATCAAGGGGATAACATTAACGCTGGTGGACGCGACTTGACGATTACAGCAGCAAGTCTCACCCTTGGGAATATTAATGGTGGAACGTTTGGTGGAGGCGGTGCGATTAACCTGACTGCCACTAATGGAGGTATCAGCGCCGGACAAGTCAATTCTAACTATGGCGGTTCTTCCATTTTGCCTACCTTTGGGAAAGGGGGTTCGATCAACCTCAGTGCTACAGGAGGCGATATCATTCTTTCCACGATAAGCGCTCAGGGTCTCAAAGCCGATGGCGGAGACGTTACTATTAATGTAAACGACGGTAACTTTAGTGCCCAAATCATCAATACAATAGCTGAATCTACTCAAGATTCTTTTAGTGCTAATGGCAATGGGGGAGAAGTAACTGTCAATATTACAAATGGCAGCTTTAGTGTTCGATCTATCGACACTGTGACTAACGGCGGAATCGATAGAGGTGGCGATGTCACAATTAATGCGGATGGAGGCATCACGGCTGACCGTATAGATGCCGCCTCTCGTTCTTTGGGGATTATTGATACTGGCAAAGGTGGCACTATTACCCTCAATGGTGTTGTTCAGAACACTAGCACTGTTACAAACATTGGTCAAAATACTAATGTTTCTGGTACTCCTAATCCTGATGACTTTTTAGTTTCCCCAGGAACGGGAGGTACTAGTTCCTCTGCTAACTTTCTTGAAGAGTTTCCTGCCCTTACCACCAATCAATTGGTTAACAATCTACTGACTGAATCGCTTGATCTTATTAACCAAACTGAAGCTGGAATAGTCAATGCGGTGAAACAAATAACTGGGGCGAATAGCAATCCAAACTTTCATGAAGCAGCAGTTATACTCTCTACGGGCGCCGGCATACAACGAGCAGAACCTGTTTTAGCATTGATTGGAAACAATCCTATGAAAACTATAGAGGCTCAATTTGCCGCGATGGAGCACTATAAGGACGTTGCCCGTGAAGGTAACAACATTGAGAGGGGATGGGATGCTAATGACTCATATAATGAGGCAGGAGTTAGCGCTTTCATGGGTGGAGTAAATTTGTATGAATTATCTCAATAATGATACACAATTCAAGCGAATCCTTCAGTAAGGAGATAAATATAATGTTTCTCCGTTGTGTTTCTGTGTTAATAGTTGTTGCATCTTCCCTGAGTTATACTAATGCTTTAGCAGAGTCAACCTTTGTGAATTCACAGGCAGCAACAGAAAATTCCGAAACTCCAAATCCTCAGGAAATCCCTGAAATAATACAAAAAATCAACCTGACTTCAAGGCAAGTAGAAGCACTACAAATAATAAATGAGACAAGGGAACCTATCATTCCCTTGTACGAAGAATTGGATAAAGCTCGACAAGAACTGGATGTTCTTCTCCTCAATCCCGAAGTTTCAGAGACTCAGCTACGAGAAAAATTTAATGAGATAGAGGAGTTAAGATCTCAAATTTCACGAATGCGATTTGAAAGCAGGATGGCGATACGAAATGTCCTTGAACCCGAACAAATAATTCTATTTGAACGCTATGTACAAGGATTAGACGAATCGCGTTGAAATATTAATGTACTCTAGCCCTTAGCTTAATTATAGTTAGGACAAACACACTTTCTGAAGACGTTCCAGCGGAACGTCTCTACGAATCAATACTGTCCTGACACTACTGGCGATAGCCATAGCTTAGAAGCCATAAAAAGTTGGGTATAGTGAAGCCTACCCAGCTTTCCTTAACGTTTATCTGTCTAACTCAAGACAGGGTGTAAGAGGAGTGAGATGATACAAACTAAATTATTACTCATTGGGGGGTTTACCCTGATTGCAACACTTGAACAGGGTTACGCTTTAGCTAATCCTCCCCTAACTTTACCAGAACCTACCGAACATTTTCCTGCTTTTGACTTCGCCCAACAACCCAACCCCAACGAAGACCGATTTCTCCAACCTACTCCCGAACCTATTCCTTCTGAACCAACGGAAACTGAACCCGTTTTACCAACCCCGGAAGAACCTGTTCAACCGCCCCCAACTGAATCAACGGAAACGACAATTGACGTTAACCGTCTCGAAGTCGTAGGGAGTACCGTTTTTGGTGCAGAGGAGTTCAATCCGATTATTCAACCCTTAGAAGGACGCACTGTTACCATAACCGAACTTCAGAATGTCACGGATGCGATCGCACAACTTTATCGTAATGCTGGATACTTTACCTCGACGGCGATTTTACCGCAACAGAATGTAACCGATGGTGTTGTTACCATTCAGGTGATTGAAGGGCGTTTAACAGACATTCAGATAGAAGGAACCGAACGACTGAAGCCAAGCTACATCCGTAAACGGGTTCAATCAGCTATTACTACTCCCCTGCGTATTGATACGCTGGAAGAGCAATTGCGACTGCTGAGAACCAGTCCCCTTTTTGACACCCTAAACGCCACCTTAGAAGCAGGTAATGAAGTCGGTGAAAGTATTCTTGTCGTCCAAGTTGAAGAGGCAAATCCGTTCTTTGGAAATGTCAGTGTTGATAACTATTCTCCCCCTAGCATTGGTTCAGAACGCTTAGGGGTTCAACTCGGTTATCGAAATCTGATTGGAATTGGCGATACGCTTTCCGGTTCCTATTACCGTTCCACAACGGGCGGTTCTAATTTGTTTGATTTTAGCTATCAGGTTCCCCTGAATGCAAAAGACGGAACACTACAACTGCGTACCGTTATTGACCGCAATGAAATTACCGAAGAACCCTTTGATACTCTGAATATCGAAGGGGAAACCGAACTCTATGAAATTAGCTTCCGTCAACCCTTAATTCGTACTCTGCGCCAAGAATTTGCCCTGTCTTTAGGGTTTAGTTACCGAGATGGTCAAACCTTTATTTTTGACCGCCTACCCACTCCCTTTGGGATTGGACCCGATGAAGATGGCGTGAGTCGCACCAGTGTCTTCCGCTTTGGACAAGACTACGTGAAACAAGATATCCAGGGCGGATGGAGTTTGCGATCGCAGTTTAACATTGGTACCGATTTCTTTGACGCCACGACTAATGATGCACCGATTCCAGATAGTCGCTTTTTTAGCTGGTTTGGTCAAGTGCAACGCACACAGATATTGGGCGATAATCATCTATTAATTATTGCTGCTAACTTACAACTTACCCCCGATTCTCTCTTGGCTTCTGAACAATTTGTAATTGGTGGCGGACAAACGCTGCGCGGGTACAGGCAAAATGTGCGTTCTGGTGATAATGGGTTTCGCGTTTCGATTGAAGATCGGATTACACTGGAGAGGAATCCAAGCGGATTACCGACGTTTCAACTTGCACCTTTTGTTGATGTAGGGGCGGTGTGGAATCATCCTGATAATCCCAATGATCAACCCGATCAGACGTTTTTAGCGAGTTTAGGATTAGGCTTACTTTGGGAACCTATCCCTAACTTAAATATCCGCCTCGACTATGGGATTCCCTTTGTGGATTTGGATGATCGCAGAGAAAATGCTCAAGATGAGGGATTTCATTTTAGTGTAGGCTATCAGTTTTAATCGGTCAGCGGTTCGGCTTTTCAAGCTTAATGTCAATCATGACGAAATCCTTTTAGTGCTAGCATCTTGTTCGCTACTAATACCCAATTTAAATGCATGACAGCTTACAGCGCTTCGCGCTGCTATGAGGTACAGTAACAACAATGAGCAAACAAATTTCTGGCTAGCAGTTCCCAAGTGCGTGAGGTACACCCAAATGTAGGGGCGCACGGCGTGCGCCCGATTTAATTGTCAGGTTTATCCCTGGATAGAATACGATGATTAGGCTAAAGCCCTTACTACGAACCTGTAAGATTTATTCCTGGATATGACACGATGATCAGGCTAAAGCCCTTACTACGAACTACGAACCTGCTTTTGTTCATGTAATTAATGTGCCAATTCGTTTCATAATTTGTAGAACGGTGTATAGTTCATTGTGCGGACGAGCAAAGATGGAAAAATCCGTGGACAAATCATAGTAACCGACAGGTTCTTGAATTAATTTAAGGAAAAGGAAATTATCCCCATTAGTAACTAAGCCAAAAGACGGTTGTGTGGGATGAGGATTAGCCATCATGTAGGCGAGGGCTTGGGGAATGGCGACTGAAAAGGAAAATTTAGTTTGTTTGGATTCAATGAGTGTTAGCCAAAATTGATTTTTTAATACGAGAGCGTCGATGCGTCCGCGATAGGTTTCATCTCGTTCTTCAACCGTAAACTCGACTGATTTTTCTCCTTTCAGTTTATAGGGTGGATCACAAAAACCTGCTAGGTACAACAGTGGGGAAACGAGGAGTAAATTAACGGTCGCTTCGGTCATTGAACCATCTGCACTGTTGTAGAGATAGCTCGTTTTAATCCGGTCTAGGGTGTCCTGTTCGGATTGGGTGAGTTCAGGAAGATTGTTCTGCCATTCTGAAAAGAACTCAAGATTATCACTCTGGCGAATATTGAACCGCGATTCGGCTTCGTTAAGGGAGGTAACGACTTCACTAATTGTTAGGGTTTTTGTCATAGGTTTATATGTTGTTTTTACATTAATAGCGAGTTTTATATTGGCGTGGCACACTTAATTTATAGGATGATAATTCCACCAAGAAACCGTAGGGGCGCACGGCGTGCGCCCGATTGAATTGTCAGGTTGATCCCTGGGTATAATACGATGATTAGGCTAAAGCCCTTACTACGAACTACGAACTACGGGTTATCCTCTGGAATGGAGGACAAATCTAAAGGAATCGGCTCATCTGTTGATTTAACCTGAACACTTCCATTATTCTCGACCTTATTGCCCTGATCTAATACCTCTGTCCATTGCTTGGCTAAGGTAATAAAATCTGATGGCATCATAATCAAGGTTGTGGTGTTATTTTCTGCGCCGATTTCCGTCAGCATTTGTAAACGCCGTAGTTCTAAAGCGGCTGGATTTTCCACAATCTTCTGCGAGGCTTCAGCTAACTTAATTGATGCTTCTTGTTCGGCAGAAGCTTTAATCAGACGCGCCCGTTTTTCCCGCACGGCTTCGGCTTCTTTTGCCATTGCCCGTTGCATATTCGTGGGAATTTCTACATCTTTGATTTCTACCCGTTCAATCACGACTCCCCAGGATTCGGTAATTTCGTCTACAATTTCTTGCACACGTAGGTTGATTTTATCGCGGTTTTGCAAGACATCATCTAAGATATTTTGTCCCACGACATTCCGTAATGTCGTCATTGCGGCTTGATAAACCGCGATTTCGTAATTTTCGACTTTATTAATTGCCCGCGATGGATCAATGATGCGATAATATAAAACCGCATTGACTTTGATTGTCACGCTGTCAGCCGTCACCGCTTCTTGGGGGGCAATATCCACGGTTTTGGTGCGGATATCGACTTGAGCTTTTTGGTCAATCAGCGGTAAAATCCAATACATACCCGGTCCTCTGACATTGCTGAACCGTCCCAGGCGGAAGATCACACCGCGTTCATATTCGCGATCAATCTTAAAACCGCTGAGTCCCGCCAGCAGGATGATTCCGAACATTGTGCCAATAATGGTTTCCATAGAGACTTGCACCAACTCTAATGTCTCTATTGTAGGAGATATAGCACTACGCACTAAGGTTAGGACATAAAAGAAAAATTCAAATCTCTCAATCCCTTGTCAGGTAAGCTTTTATCTTCACTATTGCAAGAAAGCCTATTCCCTATTCCCGCTTCGCGTAGCGCTATAAGCCAGATAGGAAGGTAGAGACATAGCCGATATCTCTACCTTCGCCGTTCAATGGATGTACTGCTGTGGCACACCTTAATTGGTGAGTTGTAGGGGCGCAGGTTGTGCGCCTATTTTAACAGTAATAGGACTTAGTTTCCTTTACCGACAAGCAAACAATTTCTTCATCGCGGTGGTATAAGGCTGAACGATTGATTGTTGCTCAGAGTCTAGACGAATGAGAATTTTTTCTGTCAAAAGTCCAACCATTTTTTCTACCAGTTCCCAACTAACACTCACACTGGGATAAACCATCTCACATAAGGGATAGAGTTCCTTCTCCATTGCTGCCATACTCTCCTCCAACACACAAACCCATAAATAGGCTTGAAACATCTCCACATCACGGATACTTGAGGTTTTGACTTCTGGATGATCCAGTTTCCCACGACGGCTGCGATAATTGGGGAATCGCTCTAATGCTTGGCGATAAACCCTTGTGGCAATTTCCTGACTCTTGGGGATGAGTTGCTCGACTAAGGCTAATATAGGAGAATTCAGGGAATGTTGAGCCGCCGCTGTACAAACCCGTTGCCAGGGAATACAAACTTGCTCTTCAATAAATTTAAAGTAAGGAGAGAGCAATAACTGTTCCGGTAGGCTTAACCGATTCAGTAACACCTTGGAACTCAGATGAAACTGGGTACTCATAAATCCCAGCGTATTTTGATTATGGGCAGATAAATGCTGGGACTGAAATTGCATTAATTCAGGCGTCAGGATGGTGACGAGGGAGGATATTTCGGGTAACTCTAATTTGGGCAGGATCGAGATTTTATATAAATCGGTGGAAATATCCACAGTGTCTGCTTGAGATAAAGTCTCAATCAGAGATGAACTGGGTGACTGTTTTCCATAGACGGATAAAACCTTCTCATAAACCTGCGCTGAGGATGTGGCAATGCCCTGGGATTCGGTTAAGTTGACAACGTTGGGAATATAGGAGAAGAGAATACTGGTGCGAATCCCCGCACATTTACAGTGAATTTCGATTAGTCGAGAGAGTTTAGTCACCGTTTTCTCTCGCCCTTGGGGAGAGGCGGCTTCCATTAACTCAGTCGTTGTACATTTATTAGTGGTTAAGGAAAGGGTGGATAAGTCAGGGACATAACGGGCTGCCCAAAGCTTAAGCAGGCGTTTAACTGTGATACTTTTATCTAATGGGGTGGTTACCAGCATGAAATACTCCTAGTGTGTGGTGAGGATATCCAACAAGTCGGATGAGTGCCTATGGTTGGCTGGTAGATCCCCTTTTAGACTAAATTCGGGTTAACTACCCTCTTTTGGGTAGAGACAAGGCAGATGGCAGATGGCAAATGGCAGATGGCAGAAGGTTCCCAGGAAAAAGTTATGTCGAGACGTGCCATGGTACGTCTGAGTTGGGGGTTACTCTCCCTGCTTTGGTGAACGGATGGGAAAATTTTGCCCTGAAGGTCTAGGCTTGCGTTAATGTAACAGTCTTAATGTTTAGTATAAACGCAAATATATGAATTTATGTAAACCTTTTTTAAAGAAATACGGGGAATTTTTCCTGGCTTCCCCGGCTTCCAGACGCGCCATGGCGCGTCTCTACATTACCGAGCAGTCTCCCCATGTCTGGTGTTGGTGTAGTACAATGTTTAGCTTCTGTATGACGTGACTATACTGAAAAATTAAGAGGGGTGCATCTAAACATTATCGTTTGCCGTCGTCCAGAGGGATTACAACCTAAATTAAAATGAATAGTTTTCAAACGCCTAGTGAATCCATGGATAAACCAGCCAACCGGGAATTCACTCAGAATTTATTTTTGAGAATATCGGATGATTTATTCGGAATATGGCATGAAGATGGATATTGGCAGCCGCTGAATCCGGCATGGGAAAAGGTTTTGGGCTGGACAGAGGAGGAGTTGCGATCGCATACTTCCGGGGAACTGATTCATCCCGATGATCGCGACAGCACCATCGCCCATTTTACCTCAACCGAGGCGGTGGAGTGTGAGCATCGTATTCGCCACCAAGACGGGAGTTATCGCTGGCTAGCGTGGAAACTCATTCCGGGAGATGATGGTAGGTTGTATGGTGTTGGTCAAGATATCACCGAAACCAAGCACACAGCAGCCAAGCTCAAAGAACGCATCGAGTTTGAGCAGTTAATCACTAGCCTATCCCATCAATTCATCCAGTTGTCCTCTGATGGTGGCATTGATGAGGCGATTCAGCACACCCTGGAAAAAATTGGTGACTTTTGCCAGTGCGATCGCACTTACATGGCATTATTCTCAGAAGACACTTCCACAGCCAGTATCATCCAGGAATGGACTGCACCTGATGTGAGTTCCATCCAACCCCAATGGCAAGATTTTCCCACCGCCTCTTACCCTTGGGGAATGGCAAAACTGAGAAACTTAGAAGCGATTCAAATTTCCCACCGCAGCGATTTGCCACCCGAAGCCAATTCCCTGAAACAGGCGATGGAGTTAACCGGGGCTAAATCTATCGCCATGGTTCCCATCGCCCAAGGTAATCATCTCATCGGCTATTTAGGGTGTTCTGCGGTTAACGCCGAAAAAATTTGGTCAGACGATATCCTCTCCCTCTTACAAATCATTGGTGGTATCTTTGCTAACGCCTTGAGTCGCCAGCAAGCTGAATCCCAACTGCGAGAAAGTGAACGGCGATTTCGGGCGGTTTTCAATCAAACCTTCCAATTATCCAGCTTGTTAACGTTAGAGGGGAATGTCATCGCTGATAACCAGACAGCTACAGACTTTTGCCAACTGGATAGTTCTCAAGTAATCGGATATCCCTTCTGGCAATTAAAATGTTGGACAATTTCTGCCGAAACTCAACAGCAGTTGCAAACGGCGATTGCGGAAGCGGCGACAGGGAAAACCATTCGCTATGAAGCCGATATATTAGCGCCCGATAATTCCATAATCACGATTGACTTTTCCCTCAAACCCCTGCGAAATGAAAACGGCGAGATCGAACTCTTAATTGCCGAAGGTCGGGATATTAGCGATCGTAAGCAAGTAGAAGCCAAACTGCAAGCGGCGATGGGGGATTTAGAACAACGGGTTGAAGAACGAACACACGAACTCCAACAGATAAATCAGCAACTGCAAGCAGAAATTCTTCAGCATCAGCAAACCGAAGCCGAGTTACGCAATAGCGAACAACAGTTTCGTCGGGTATTTGATGAAGCACCCATTGGCATGACATTGGCAGACTTAAATGATCGCTATATTCGCGTCAATCGCGCATTTTATTCCATGCTGGGGTATACTCAATCCGAAGTCATGGCACTCAGCTTTAAGGATATTACCCACCCCGACGAGTTGGCGCTGGAAGTTCCTTATATGCAGCAGCTCATTCGCGGGGAGATGGACAGCTTCCAACTGGAAAAACGTTATATCAAAAAGAATAACGATTTAGTCTGGGTGAATTTAACCCTGATTGCCTTGCGAGGTCAACAAGGTGAAGTTCTCTATACCTTAGCCATGGTGGAGGATATCACTGAACGCAAACGAGCGATGGAAGCCCTGCGCCAAAGTGAGGCACGTTATCGAGCCATTGTTGAAGATCAAACCGAATTGATTTGTCGGTTTAAAGCCGATGGCACATTCACATTTGTTAATGATGCCTACTGTCGCTATTTCAACAAACAACGCTCCGAATTAATCGGATATCGATTTAAACCCCAGATTCCGGAAATTGACCAAGAATTTGTCAACCAGCAATTTAAAACCCTTTCCATTGAACAACCCATCGTTACCTACGAACACCGGGTCATTTTGCCAGACAATGAGATTCGCTGGCAACAATGGACAGAGCGGGTGATGTTCGATAATGATGGGAATGTTGTAGAATTTCAGGCAGTGGGACGGGATATTACACCGTTGAAACAGGCAGAAGCAGAAATAATTAAAGCCTTGGAAAAGGAACGAGAACTGAGTGAACTACGCTCTAGTTTTGTCTCCTTGGTGTCTCATGAATTCCGCACCCCCTTAACGGCAATTCTGTCATCGTCAGAACTCTTAGATCGCTACAGCAAAAAGTTAACCGATGAGAAGAAAAAAGCTCACCATCAGCGGATTCAAATCGCGGTGAGTCGGATGACGCAGCTATTGGATGATGTGCTAACGATTGGTAAAGCTGAGGCAGGGAAACTGACGTTTAAGCCAGCCTCAATGGATTTAATTGGCTTCTGTCAGGACATTGTAGACACCCTGCAAATGAGCATTAGTCAACAGCATTCGATTAAGTTTGTTAGCCATGGCGACTGTAGTCAAGCTCAAATGGATGAGAAGCTTTTACAGCATATCTTGACGAATTTAATGTCTAATGCGATTAAATATTCTCCCCAAGGGAGTGAGGTGAAGGTTGAGTTAACCTGTGAAGGAGAATCGGCAATTTTCCATATTCAAGATCAGGGGATTGGTATTCCACCAGAGGATATCAAAAAACTCTTCTCATCGTTTCAACGAGCCGGTAATGTTGGTACAATTCAGGGAACGGGATTAGGATTAGCTATTGTCAAGAAATGCGTAGATTTGCATGGTGGACTAATTACAGTAGAAAGTGAAGTCGGCAAAGGGACAACGTTTACGGTGATGTTACCTTTGCAATCGATGGTAGAGTAAATACCCTTTTCCACCCAGCAAATTGTCGTCCAATCGTCGTCCAATCGTCGTCCAATTGTAGGGTGCGTTAGCGAAGCGTAACGCACCATTTCTCAGGTAAGGCTAAAGCCCCGACTAATTTAGGGCTAAGGTTCCCTTACTACAAACGTCCTGTAACGTGGGTTACAAAATTATTCCTGACATAATGTATCTCCTCTGACAATCGCATTCATGGGGAATCCTGCGCTATACTGCTCAAGATTTAGCTAGGTAGCACCCAGGAAAATCATGGATCAAATGTCTCTCACTGTCACTCAAGTCATTCAAGCCATCCTTGCACCAGCCGTGATGATTTCCTCCAGTGGATTGTTTTTTTTGGGATTAAATGCGAGACAGTCTTCCTTATTAAATCGCATCCGGTTATTAAACAACGAAAAAAGAATCCTTTCGCGAGAGTTAACGCACCAAGGACAGTTCGATTCCGGAGAAGATATTCGCTTTTTAAGTTTAGAGCATCAACTAAATAATCTATTGCGTCGAGCCTGGTATGTGCGGAATTCAACCCTCTGTGATACATTAGCGGTTGTTTTTTTTGTCCTGACCTCATTTGCGATTGCCCTGCATTTTTTTATGGGGATAACGTTACTGGAACGAGTACCAATTTTTTTATTTATCACCGGAATGTTTTTGGTATTAGTGGGAGTAATTTGTTTAGCGATTGACGAATTAATCGCCTATTCGGTAATTTTACTGGAGGTTCAAGACAAACAATCGATTATGGTTGACTTTTTCACCCAGTCAAAAGAACCGAAGCCGGGAGAGTAGCGTCAAACATGAAGGAATAGAGGAGAGGAGTGGGGTGTGGGGTGTGGGGTGTGGGGAATAGGGGTGACACCACCAATAGGCTTATGATCATTGGTACTCACCGAAGCGATCGCCAAGAACCAGCCAGAAGCGATCGCACTCCCAACAGATATAGTATGTTAGGTCTGTACACTGAAACCTATCTTTAGCTTAAAAGCGTGGAAAAGGGTATATTTTTTAGTATCTGTCTGGGATTAATGGGTTGGGTGGCTCAACCGATTTTGGCGTTACCGCCCCCAGATGACCTCCCCGAAGAGGTGTTGAGAACCGAGATTATCACACAAGCGCGATCGCCTATCCATGGGGAACCGCTTACCGCCGCCGAATACGCCCAACTTAAAGCTGAATTAGCCCAGCGAGGAACGACTCCGGAACTCGATCCTGAGATTCAGCAAACTGTTTTTCTGCTGCAACTGCTGGATTTCGTGCGAACAGTCACCCCGTTTTAGCCGAAGCAGAAAACCCTGGAAGTCCCACTCTGTCCTCAAGGGTAGCGCTGGATACATTACCCAATCGACAGGCTATAATCCGTTTGTATACCCCAATTTCCGCCAAATGTGTAGAAAAAATCAAAAAAGTATATAAATATTAAAATTATTTAACACCCATTTTCCATTCACTGAAGTAGATACCTTGAATTTTCCCATGATTGCCCCTGAACAGATTGACCGAATTGTCTGGAATCAACATCACGACCCCTTTGAAGTCCTCGGTCCACACCGATTAGAACAGGATGGAAAGACCACCTGGGCAGTACGGGTGTATTTCCCCAATGCTGACGCCGTGTGGGTTGTGCTACCAGAACAACGCCAAGACTATCCGATGCAATCAGTGCATCATCCCCACTTTTTTGAATGCCAGATTGATATCGAAGAACTGGCAAACTACCAGTTACGCCTCAAAGAAGGCGAACATGAGCGGGTGATCTACGATCCTTATGCCTTCCGTTCGCCCCGCTTAACCGACTTGGATCGGCATCTATTTGCCGAAGGGAATCATCATCGCATCTACGAGAAACTAGGAGCCCATCCCACCGAAATAGATGGAGTTCAGGGTGTCTACTTTGCAGTTTGGGCGCCGAATGCTCGCAACGCTTCGGTTTTAGGCGATTTTAACCACTGGGATGGGCGCAAGCACCAAATGCGGAAGGGTGACACAGGAATTTGGGAACTGTTTATCCCAGAAGTGGCAGTTGGCGACCATTACAAGTATGAAATCAAAAACTATGATGGGCATATTTACGAAAAATCTGACCCCTATGGTTTCCGCCAAGAAATCCGTCCTAAAACCGCCTCGATTGTTGCCGACTTGGATGCCTATACTTGGAATGATCAGGACTGGATGGAACAGCGCCGCCATACCGATACGCTGACTCAGCCGATTTCTGTCTATGAAGTCCATTTAGGCTCTTGGATGCATGGCTCTTCCGCCGAACCCGCCATTGGCGCGGATGGCAATCCGGAACCCGTGGTTGTGGTATCGGATCTCAAACCCGGAGCGCGATTTCTCACCTATCGGGAATTGGCGGATCGCTTAATTCCTTATGTGAAAGATTTGGGATTTACCCATGTTGAGTTACTCCCCGTCGCCGAGCATCCCTTTGATGGCTCATGGGGGTATCAGGTAACCGGATACTTTGCCTGCACCTCTCGCTATGGCACACCCGACGATTTCATGTATTTTGTGGATCAGTGTCACCAGAACGGGATTGGCGTAATTGTGGACTGGGTACCGGGTCATTTCCCCAAAGATGGTCACGGTTTAGCCTTCTTTGACGGCACTCACTTGTATGAACATGCTGACCCCCGCAAAGGCGAACATAAAGAGTGGGGAACCTTAGTTTTCAACTATAACCGCAACGAAGTCCGTAACTTCCTGGTGTCCAACGCCCTGTTCTGGTTTGATAAATATCACATCGATGGGATTCGCGTGGATGCTGTCGCTTCCATGCTATACCTGGACTACTGTCGTAAACCGGGAGAATGGGTGACAAACCAGTATGGGGGAAGAGAGAACATTGAAGCCGCCGATTTCCTGCGACAGGCGAATCATGTAATCTTTAGCTATTTTCCTGGTATCCTCTCCATTGCCGAAGAGTCAACGGATTGGCCCATGGTCTCTTGGCCCACCTACGTTGGCGGATTGGGCTTTAACTTGAAGTGGAACATGGGGTGGATGCACGACATGCTGGATTATTTCCACATGGACCCCTGGTTCCGCCAGTTCCACCAGAATAATATCACCTTCAGTATGTGGTATCACCATGCCGAAAACTACATGCTGGCGCTGTCTCACGATGAGATTGTGCATGGGAAGAGCAACATGCTGGGCAAAATGCCTGGGGATGAGTGGCAAAAGTTTGCCAATATCCGTTGCTTATTTACCTATATGTTCACTCACCCCGGTAAGAAAACCCTGTTTATGAGCATGGAGTTTGGTCAGTGGAGTGAATGGAATGTCTGGGGCGATTTAGAATGGCATTTACTGCAATACGAACCCCATCAGCAGTTGAAGCTATTTTTGAGTGATCTGAATCAGGTCTATCGACGAGAATCTGCTTTGTATACCCAAGATTATGCCGAAGCTGGGTTTGAATGGATTGATTGTAGTGACAATCGCCATAGTGTGGTGGCATTTATTCGCCGTGCTAAGGATTCTGACGAGTTTGTGGTCACGGTTTGCAATTTCACCCCCCAACCCCATAGCCATTATCGGATCGGGGTTCCAGAAATGGGCTTCTACACCGAACTGTTTAACAGTGATGCTCGCGAGTATGGTGGGAGTAATATGGGGAATTTAGGCGGGAAGTGGACGGATGAATGGTGGTTCCACAATCAACCCTATTCGTTGGACTTGTGTTTGCCTCCCCTAGGTGTGTTGATTCTCAAGCTTAATCGGGAGAAAACCGCCGCCGCCCTGGGATCAGAGTAGTCTTAAATCCGGGACTTCAGACCTTTGAATCGGGCGCACGCCATGCGCCCCTACGGTTTCGGGGCTAATGGTTGGTGTGCCAGCCTAGTAGCATTGCCCACCAGCCGGAATTAAGTACCCTTCAGGTTAAGGTAGGGGGTTTGAACATTATTCAGGATTTTAGAGACTTGAGAGTTCTCATCGGTTATCAGAATCACGCCGATGACTAGAACCGTCGCCCCGACCACAACTGACCAAGTGGGTAACTTCCAGAAATAAGCAATGAAATGAACGGATAATTTTCGCAACCAAAAGATTAAGCGCTTAAGTTTGGTCTTCACTGAATCACTCACTATCTAACCTCCTCAGTAGTCGGACTTTCATTAACGTTAATGGTTGAGATTAGGGAACAGGGAACAGGGAATAGTAAAGAATGTCCTAATCTGCCCAGGTAGCTACTATACCTTTATCGGTTAGGGTTGTTTTTATTTTGTTCCGGATGCCAATATATTATAAATCCCCCGAACTTTATTCGAGGGATTAGGCTCAATTATTTGGTTTCAGTGATGCCAATACGCTTAAGCCGGATTGGTTTGGGTTCGCTTCTCTAAGAGACTAACAATCGATGCCTTTTCCAACAGTCCAACCAGGACTCCGTTTTCGCGTACCACAGGTAATTGAGTGAATTTGCCTTGTTCGAGCAGCATAATCACTTCTAACAAAGACTGATCGGATTTGACGATCGCATCCAAATCCACAGGCTGTACCAGTTCGCTGACGGGAGTTATCGTCCAGTTCGAGGTGGGGACTTTTTTGAGATCATCAACTGCGATCGCACCGATCAATTGTCCTTGTTCATCCGTCACCAAGAACTTGCGCCATTCTTTTTTGCCGATAATGTAGTTGTTGGCAAATTCTCGCAGCGACAGGTCAGCTGAGATAATTGGACTATCCGGAATTACCGCATCTTCGGCTTTGAGATCCTGAAGTTTCTCTTGCAGAGTCGCAGATTGCGCCGACATCCCCGCATTTTGCAGCAAGAACACGCCAATTAATAACGTCCAGATACTGCCAAAGTTACTCAGTCCCAATACAGACAGGATACCGATGCTGATTCCCAACCATCCGACAACCTGACCAACGCGGCTGGCAAAGACAACACCTCGATAGGGATTCCCCGTGATTTTCCAAACCACGGATTTGAGGATATTGCCCCCATCTAAGGGTAAACCAGGAATCAGGTTAAACACAGCTAAGACGAGATTAATCGAAGCTAGTAGGCTGAGAATAGCCGCTACAGGACCCGAAACGCCCGTGTTAACGCCAATGACTGTAAATAGGGCAAAAAGGGCTAAACTAACTAAAGGACCTGCGATCGCCACCCAGAAGGCTTCGGCTGGAGTTTGAGATTCCTTCTCCAAGCTGGCTAGACCCCCAAAGAGGAACAGGGTAATCGATTTCACTTCAATCCCCTGACGAATGGCGACCAAACTATGTCCCAATTCATGGGCTAAAACCGAAGCAAATAGCAACAGCGCCCCCACAAATCCCAGCACCCAGGGTAAGATACCCGTCAATCCGGGAAACCCGCTGAGATACCCCCCAAACTCAAAGGTGACCAAAGCTAGAACTAAAAACCAGGAAGGGTTTACATAAAAGGGAATCCCCAATAAATTACCAACACGAATACTACCGTTCATACAAAATACCTCAAATCTACTGTAAAAGAATAGGTTTTTATACTGTCCTCCTTGGGGTTTATCCTATCCTCCTTGCCGTCTGAATCTATCGTAACGAAATGTAAAACTTCCGTTCCACCCGTGTTTTTCGTAAAATCCGACCCCAGGGGTTCGGTTGTGAACATCATCAGATCTGTCCTGTCTATCTAGGTGTCGTTGATAATAATAGAGGAAGGACAACCAAGCGCGTGCCACTCTTTTTTTTGTTTTCATCTTCAGCCCACTCATCTTCTTAATCTAGGTCATGTCTGTTTCTGAACACACTTCTATCCAGTCTTATCACCAAGACGATCTCCAGCAAATCTTGAATCTGGCGATCGCCCGTCAAGCCAATGACGGTGAGTTTTCCCGGACGCAGCTTGTGGAAATTGCGGCTGAATTGGGAATCTCACCAGCTAACCTTCAGCTAGCGGAACAGGAATGGCGGCTTCAGCAACACCAGCAACAAAAGCGCCAGGAGTTTGAGCAGTATCGGCGCAGCCAACTCAAGCAGCGGTTTGGCAAATATATTATCGTTAATAGCTTTTTAGTGGTGATTAACCTGCTCAGTGCTGGTCAGCTTTCCTGGGCGTTATATATTCTCTTATTTTGGGGAGCAGGGTTGGGTTTGAAGACCTGGAATACCTATCAACTGCACGGAGACGCTTATGAGAAAGCGTTTCAAAAGTGGTATCGTCAGCAACAGCTTAATCAGTTGACTCAATCCATTTTTACCCGGCTGAATAATTGGATTAAAGCAACGGGGTGATTTGTAACCCAAGCGACACAACTATCCCGTTTATGACATGTTAATCAGGGCGGGTTTTGTTGAACAGTTATCGGTGACTAGCTGAATTTAGTCCCTAAACCCGCCCCTACAATTGTATTGTGGCTAAACCCGCCCCTACAACTAACTTAATACCAATGGCATTGAGAATTTGCATTTGGGAATCGCCGAAACCCTTGATATCCAGTAGGGTGGGCATTGCCCACCAGCCTTAAGGAGCTTGCTGTTGCCTGTTCCCTGTTGCCTAATCTCAACCCTTAACTTTAATTGTGTCCACCTAATTTATTAAAAAGCCGCTTGGGATGATTTAATTAGCCGAGATTTACCCGTTATTCGAGAGTTAACAACTCAGGTATTTGAAACTGAATTGTCATCCTAACTCTTACCTGAATACTGACTTCAATTATAGATAAGTAAGTGGACTTTTTTTCCAGTCTTGCGTTACACTGGCTAACTGGTTTCCATACTTTTCTGTGAAATTAGGACTTATCTCATGAATACTGTGACACTGGCAACATGGATTCTCAGCCCTTTACTGGGACTGGCTATCTTACTCTTCATCTTCCGGATTGTCCTGACCTGGTATCCTCAAATCGATCTAACCCGCTTTCCCTTTAATCTGGTGGCTTTGCCCACAGAGCCCTTTTTAGTCCCAACCCGCAAACTGGTGCCGCCCATTGGGGGTGTAGATATTACGCCGATTATTTGGGTTGGGATTGTAAGCTTACTGCGGGAGATTCTTTTGGGTCAGCAAGGATTACTGACCATGATGCACTGATCGCCCCTACTGCTTTAGGATTGGGCAGTTGCCATCATTTGTTCAATAAAATTCGTATACACATCACCACTGAGAAACGCTGGGGTTTCTAAGATTTTTTGGTGGAAACTCAGCGTAGTGGCAACCCCAGTAATCGCACATTCACGCAGGGCGCGTTTCATGCGGCGAATCGCGGCATCGCGGTTGGGTGCCCATACGATTAACTTGCCGATTAATGAGTCATAATAGGGAGGAATTTCATAATCGGTATACACATGGGAATCCATTCGCACGCCGGGTCCTCCAGGGGGTAGATACCCACTAATCCGCCCCGGTTGAGGACGGAAGTTGCGATCGGGATCTTCAGCATTAATCCGACATTCAATCGCATGTCCTTTAAGTTTTACTTGGTCTTGAGTCAGTTTCAAGGGTTCGCCTTGGGCAATCCGAATCTGTTCGGCAATTAAGTCCAATCCTGAGATCATCTCGGTGACAGGATGTTCCACTTGAATGCGGGTATTCATTTCCATGAAGTAAAAATTACCCATGGCATCCAGCAGAAACTCAACGGTACCCGCCCCAACGTAATTAATCGACTTGGCCGCCATGACGGCAGCGTTTCCCATTTTTTCTCGTAGTTCGGGGGTTAAGGCGGGACTGGGGGCTTCTTCTAAGAGTTTCTGGTGACGCCGTTGAATGGAACAGTCCCGTTCTCCCAAATGAATCACGTTACCGTGACTATCGGCAAGAATTTGAAACTCAATGTGGCGGGGACGGACGATAAATTTTTCCAGATAAAGTCCTGGATTACCAAAGGCGGCGTCGGCTTCCCCTTGGGCGGCTTGGAACAGGCGACTCATCGCACTCTCATCGGGAACTAAGCGCATCCCTCGTCCACCACCGCCGGCTGTGGCTTTAATCATCACCGGATAACCGATATCTGTGGCAAGGGCGATGGCTTCCCGTTCACTACTCAACAATCCCTCACTGCCGGGTACGGTGGGAACACCTGCCCGTTGCATGGTTTCCTTGGCGGTGGATTTATCCCCCATCGCCCGCATCGCTTCTGGTGACGGACCGATAAAGGAGATTTGATGATCGGCACAAATTTCGGCAAATCGGGCATTTTCTGCCAAAAAACCATAGCCGGGATGAATGGCGGTGGCGTTGCGCGTCAGGGCGGCGGCGATAATGTTGGGAATATTCAAGTAGCTTTTGCTACTGGGTGCTTCACCGATGCATATAGCTTCATCCGCCAGTTGGACATGGAGGGCTTGTTGATCGATGGTCGAGTGAACGGCAACGGTGGCAATTCCCATTTCTTCACAGGTTCGGAGAATCCGCAGGGCAATTTCCCCACGATTGGCAATTAAGATTTTGGCAAAGTCCATAAAACAGCGCTGCTAGATCCGTATTCTGTAGGATAAGGGGGATTGTCCCCTTTGGTGGCATCCTGGGGGAATCATTGGCGACGTTCTCTGATGGGATTCATCAATAAAATTGTTGAGATGTCGTAATTTTCCCACAAGAGTTGATATAATAGGTTAGCCATGCGGATGTGGTGGAATTGGTAGACACGCACGCTTGAGGGGCGTGTGGCGTAAGCCTTGCGAGTTCGAGTCTCGCCATCCGCACTCCCTGGTGTATGACGGCATCGGGCAGTGATTCGCTTTGTTTGTGCAGGATAGCCGGGGAAAAAAGCGCGATCGCTTGCGTCTGGGTGCAGAGAAAATTTGGTCGGCTAGGATTGAAAGCCACCCCAAATTCGGGGACGCTTGTATAAATAAGACGTTTGACAAATCTTTAAGGTTTCTTTACATTGCTAAAGGGTAATGGCGTGGGTGGGAACAATCCCCAGCCCTTTAGATTTCTGCGCCTTGAGCGAGACTATTGGTAAGGTCTCTAGTCGATCTCTGACTGTGGAAGCGCTAAAGCGCTACGAACGGCGCGATCGCACGTTTCTCCGGAAATGGCTGTGTTGCGATTGAAGATGACTACAAGTAAATCGCAAGTAAGCGATGTAGCAATTTAACAATCCGTAATATAATAGTTGATAATACTCAACAAAATAGTACGGTTGACAACAATAGGGAGGTGAAGTTTATGTCTGCAGTTTTCAAGGAGCCAAACTTCATGCTAATCGATCTAACCGATAATGTTTGGGTTAATACCCTGATTCCCAGTGCTAACCATGCGGCGTTGCGTTGCGGATTTGCGGGATATCCAGTGAATCCGCGTTGGAGTGCTGCCAAGTTTAAAGCATGGAAAACGGGGCGTCAGTGGCGAGAAGCGCTAGCACGCGGTGAAATGGCGGTGCGTTCTCATGATTCAATGTTAGTTCCGGTTTCTGAGTTACACGAGGATAGTTTAGAGGAGAAAGAAGCGAAGGCTTCCGACTCGAAGCCTGTTGCATCTAGCAATCATTCATGGTTTAAGTTTCCGTTGAAACCTAAACAAATATTAGCCGCATTCCACGCTGTCTCTTGAAAGACAAATTTATATGCAGGATTTTCAGGGGAGAGACGCGATTAATCGCGTCTCTCATGGTATTTGAGTATAGCGCTACGCGCTAGGCTTTCTTGCAATAGGCAACACCTCGACTTACCTCGACTTCGCTCGGTAACACGCTCGGTGTTTTATAGGCAATAGTGAAGTGACAAGATTCAGGTTACAGAAACGACATACAAACTCTGTAAGGACAAGTTTTTATTTGAGCAGCGAGGTCTAATTCCGGTTAAAGGCAAGGGGGAAATGATGACTTATATTTTTATCGGTCGTAAATCATTCAATAAGTAAGTAGTCGGACTTTCATTAAAGTTAACGGTTGAGATTAGACAACAGGCAACAGGCAATAGTAAGGGTTTGAGGCTTGTTAGCATTTCTTAGTACAGTGTACAGAATTTATGTCCAGGTACTTAGGAGTAGCTGAAAGAATAGTGGCATGAGGGTAAGGAACAGAAAATGGCATACTGTACCCGATTAAATTAAGATTTGTTTTATAGTTTTTAGTTTGACAAATATATATTGATTTTGTTTACTACGATTCTCGAAAAACATTAATCTTATCAAACAGCTTGACCTATGTCAATCCGCCAAAGCACACAAAATAATCCGAAAATTTGGCGGAAGCGAAAATATAGAAATCGAATAAAAATAAAAGTAGTATTAATTAAGAGATGTAAATCCCTTTAGTAAACACGGAGAGATTAGGCTCATGTTCATGTCAACCTTACTCTATCTGAATCACTACATCAGAATTGAAATGCCGAATCCAGATGTTGATAACACCATCTACGTGTGTATTTGCCGAGCGTCTGGAACCTATGATCCCGATGAGTGCGAACCTCATGTAATGGATTACCAACTCAGTGGCAAGTCCTCTGATCCAAATGATTGGATTAAGGAAGCCATAGATAGCGCGATCGCTACATTGGATAAACTGGGGGTGAAATACTACAACCCAAAGTTTTTGACGGCGCATCCTGCTTGTAGTCAACAAGTCGCTTAACCTAACGCCGCCGACTCCATCTGACATCGTTCAACCGGAAAAGATTATCACAAGCTATTCTAGTCCTGTGACAATTGTCACCAGTTACAATATCTTTTTTGATCAGTCTTCTCGCAAACTTAGTCACACAGCAGATTGGTAAGGGCGGATTTTATAGCGGTTGCCATTAAGGTGAGGACATAGTGAACGGCTGAAACGGCGAAGTACTAATAATCAACCTTCTGCCATCTGCCTCCTGCCTTCTGCCTTCTGCTATTCATCGATCTAGAACCGATCAGCAAATTCTCAAGCATGTATTACAATTAAATACAAATAGTATTATAAGAGTGCAAAATGCTTACCAGCGCTCAACTTGATTATGGCTGCATCTCCACCCCGGATGAGGCGGAACAACTTGGGGAACTACTGACGCAATGTTTTGGTAGTTCCCTAAGCAATTGGCAAGTTTACCTAAATCGTATCGGTCAAGATAATTTTCGTCTTATCCGTCAAGGTAAACAGATTGTGGGTGGTTTAGCCATTTACTCTATGGGACAATGGTATGGGGGTCAGTCCATACCCATGGCAGGAATTGCCGCCGTTGGCATTGCCCCAGAGTATCGGGGTACAGGTGCGGCTTACCAACTGATGCAATGTACACTCCAGGAACTTCATCAGCAAAACGTACCCATTTCCGCCCTCTACGCCGCTACCCAAGTTCTCTATCGCAAAGTCGGCTATGAACAAGCAGGGATTTGCTGTCATTGGCAGATATCAACCCAGAGGATTCAAAAGCGCGATCGCACTTTACCGATGTTCAGGGTAAAACCCGTAAACTATGAGGTTTTTCAGGACTTATATTCTCAACAGGCGCAAACCACAAATGGTAATTTAAATCGAAATCCAGCGATTTGGCAAAATCTGCTGGAAGCGCCAAATGATCAGCCCGTTTATGCTTATCTTATCGGTGCAGAATCTCAACCGGAAGGCTATGTTATCTGTACCCAATCTTCAAACGCTGAGGGCTTATTGCTGAATATTAAAGATTGGGCATTCCTTACCCCAGCCGCTGCACGGCGTTTTTGGACATTCTGCGCGGATCATCGTTCTCAGGTGAGGCAAGTGCGCTGGTACAGTTCGTTGATGGATAGTTTAACATTACTCTTATCGGAACAAACGGCTCAAATCCGTCAACAAGAACGTTGGATGCTGCGGATTCTTGATGTTCCGAAAGCGTTGGAAAAACGAGGATATCCTTTAGAGATTGAAACTGAATTACATTTACACGTTCAAGATGAATTATTTGCCGCCAATAACGGTAACTTTATCTTGAGTGTGTCCCAGGGACGCGGGAAAGTCACGCCCGGAGGGACTGGTGAATTCCGTTTGCATGTAAGGGCGTTGGCTTCTCTGTTTACCCGTTTATTTACGCCTGAGCAACTGCAACGGATGGGTTATTTGGATAGTACGCCGGCAGCGTTGTCAAGAGCTAATTCACTATTTTCTGGCTCATTACCTTGGATGCCGGATTTCTTTTAATCGGGATTAGGGATTGGGGTTGGCATTGGTGTTAAGTTAAGCTACAGCCTATACCTTCAATTTAGGAAAGGGCGGGTTTTGCTCTAAATGTTATCGGTGATATTCAAGTTGAGTGGCTAAACCCGCCCCTACAATTGGCAGACGCGCCATGGCGCGTCTCTACATGACTTGTTACTTTTTTTATATTCATGTCACTCCATCAAACTTCGGGTCGCTGGCGCTTGGGATTAGCGCTATCTTTAATTACTGTATTTATGTGGGGGATTCTCCCCCTAGCGCTAACCATAACTCTTCAGGTTTTGGATGTTTATACAATCACCTGGTTTCGTTTTCTTATGGCTTTTGGATTGCTGGCGCTTTTTTTAGCGACAAGACAACAGTTTCCGTCATTACAGCAACTGCGGTCAGCGTCTCTGGGACTCTTAGCGATCGCGACTCTTTTTTTAGGAGGTAATTACCTGCTATTTTTGCAAGGGTTAGGGCAAACGTCTCCTACAAATGCCCAAGTGCTGATTCAGTTAGCCCCTATGTTTTTAGGTTTGGGTGCTTTAGTTGTGTTTAAAGAACACTATACTCTACGTCAATGGATTGGTGTGGGTATTCTGGTGTTAGGATTTACTCTATTTTTCCATGATCGATTTCAAGTCGTAATCACCTCACGCTCTACCTATCTATTGGGTAATATGATTATTGTCTTAGCTGCTGTAACTTGGGCGATTTATGCTTTGGCACAGAAACAACTTTTGCATAAATTACCGTCTACGACGATAATGCTGGTAATTTATGGCGGCTGTGCTTTATTGTTCACGCCGCTAACGAAACCGCAATCCCTTCTCAGTTTGAGTCCGTTACACCTGAGTTTACTCCTCTTTTGTGGGTTAAATACCCTGATTGCGTATGGGGCGTTTGCAGAAGCTTTGGAACATTGGCAAGCCTCGCGAGTGAGTGCGGTATTGGCACTTACACCGTTGGTGACATTAAGTTCAGTTTGGATGGCTTCGCGCTTTATCCCTAGATGGGTTGCACCGGAACAGTGGACAGGTTTAGGGTTATTGGGGGCGATGTTAGTGGTGTCGGGTTCGATCGCGATCGCTTTAGGGCGTCGATTACCTTGAAACACCGTTGGTCTTCCTGTCGGAACGACCCGTTCACCCTTGGGTTCTCCTGTAGGGGCAACCCGCCTGCATTCATTCACAAGTCCTATCCCTTTAATGGGGTCGGGTCGCCCTCGGCTTAATTAAGTTTCATTACGAAAACGTCTGGGCGATAAATCAGGCTAATCAACCGCTTAATCCTAAGCCAGGACTGGTTTTCACAGAAAAATTTAACCAGACGCGATCGCACGATTCTATGTTCAATATCACAATCATCCTGTGACGGAAATCTCTAGCTCATTACAGGCGTCATCGCTTAGGATGCAATAGTTCATCTCAAACCTATCGTGGTTTAAAGGAAGGGGCATTATGAACACCTCTTGGATTCGCACCGCAACCATTACCGTCATTGATGTGGCTTTGCTTTGCACCGCCCCTCTATTAATTCAGCTATTTTCCCACTTGCCGTAACTGGATTGCCCAAAAGTCTTGAATACAGATTCAACCCGTACCCAACAGATACAGCACCAGGTTAACCAGGCGATCGCGTCTCTCAAGTCTCAAGGAATCCACGATTGGGAGATTCTGGATGCTTGGTCTAAACTACTCCATCAGCAGGGTAATTACGCGGCTGCTGATACATTGGCATCCGCCGCCTACGAATTAGGCAAGCCGCGCTAATGACAACAAGAATCATTGTCACGAAGATTTGGCTTAGGGATTATTACCTTATAAGGGCAGGTGCAAGTTGTTCAGTTATCGGTGGGGAGGGCGGGTTTTGTTGTTCAGTTATCGGTGAATATCTGAATTGAGTCCCTAAACCCGCCCCTACCATTGTGCCTAAACCCGCCCCTACCATTGATTTTCCTATTCCCCAACTAATTCACTCGTTGTATATTGGTTCGCTTCGGGTCAAGAATTTTCTGCCCCAAACTGGGAAACTTAACCGCAATACTAACTTTATTGCCCGAACCAAAAACATGGGTCACTTCTCCGATACCAAAGGTGTCATGACGCAGTAAATCGCCCTTTTTCCACTCGTTCGAGTTTGCCGTTGAACTAGAGGATTTTGATGAGTTTCCGGTTGAAGCAGAAGGCGTTTGCTGTTTCACTTTCACCAAGGTACTGCTAATTAAATCTTCAGGTAACTCATCCAAAAACTGAGACCGAACCGCAGGTTCACGATACCCATAGAGGCGACGTTCACGGGCATGGGCAAGAAATAACTGTTCTTGGGCGCGAGTAATCCCGACATAACAGAGACGGCGTTCTTCTTCTAAAGCAACCGGGTCATCTATCGTCCGGTTATGGGGAAAAAGTCCTTGTTCTAAACCAACTAGAAACACAACCGGAAACTCTAATCCTTTAGCCGAGTGCAGCGTCATTAAAGACACCGCTTGTTGTCCATCTTCCAAATTATCTAAGTCAGACGCCAGTGACGCATTTGCCAGAAATCCTTCTAGGCTGGTATCTTCATTTTCTTCTTGGAATTGAACGACAGCGTTATAGAGTTCATGGATATTTTCCAATCGATTTTCCGCTTCATCTGTGCCTTGGTTTTTTAGGTCATCGATATATCCCGATTCCTCCATGATAAACTTAATAATTTCTACCGCTTCTTTGTTTTCCGTATTCTCTTGGCACTGCTTAATCAACTGGGCAAACCGATTAACCGCTTGACGCGAACGTCCAGCAATTGTATTGACCGAGGTTTCATCCCGGATAATTTCCCAGAGGGGAGTTCCCAATTCTTGAGCCGCCAGCACTAAATTATCAATCGTGGCTTTACCAATACCCCGTCGTGGCGTGTTAATAATCCGCAATAAACTGACGGTATCGCTGGGATTGGCAATGGTTCTTAGATACGCCAAGGCATCTTTAACCTCTTTGCGATCATAGAACTTCAATCCCCCAATAATCACATAAGGCACTCGACCGCGCAGGGCGTCTTCTAATGGGCGAGATTGGGCATTCGTCCGATAAAGAATAGCAAAACTACCCCAGCCTAGTTCCGGGTTCTGTTGATTAAGTTTCAGGATTTGTTGAACAACAAAATGAGCCTCTTCTAACTCATCGTCGGCGTGATGACAGTAAATGACTTCCCCGAAACCGCGTGTGGGTCTGAGAATTTTGTCAATTCGTTGGGTATTCTGTTCAATTAAATAGTTAGCGGCTTGGAGAATATTTTCGCGTGAGCGATAGTTTTCCTCTAATTTAACCATGGTGCGGGTCGTTTCATCGGGCAACCCATCACCAAAGTCTTGCTGAAATCCTAGTAAGATGGTGAAATCTGCCATCCTAAAGGAATAAATTGAGTTATGGACTAGCACACGATTCGCCATATAAGTATGAGCCACATCGACTTCTAAGTCATACACGTCTCCCTCATACTCATCGTGCCAAACTTGCTCAATTTCCACCTCGGTTAAGGTATCATCCACCTCGACTAGCACTTTCATTCCGGCGTGGAGATGAGATAAAGGCATAAAATAATAACTTGTGCCATTGATTAATGCTTTGCGTTGAATTTCCAGTTGACCTGCATCGGCAATAGAATGCGCCATACTCACCGCTTCTTTGTAGGAAACTCTCGCGGTTTCAACCCGGTATCCTCGGCTATTTTTCCCAGAACGAATGGAAAATCCAGCCGCTTCTAAGTTGGTGGCAATATCACGACGATTAGAACACCATTGGATGCGGTGATAACTCGCCGATTTTTTATTGTCTAATCGAGGTGTACCAAACATCACCAGATTCAATGTCTGTCGGCGCAAACCATTCTGAGGACGGTAGTGGGGAAAGTCGGGATGCAGCCAGAGATCCTGCATTAATCGGTGAGCATTGGTGATGGTATCAATTTCTTGGTATAGGCGAAAAATCCACTCATCATTTAGGCGCATGCGCCGACCTTTACCATGAAATACTAGCGTTGGTAACCCATATTTAGCCGCATAATAGGCTTCATAGTAAGCCGCTTCTTCATAAGACGTCGTGGTTTTCAGTACCCAAAGCTTATCCCCATTTTCTTGGGCAATACGAACGTTAAAGCCGAGTTCATCGCATCGATAATCGTTGTGACGTGAACTTTTAGTGATGCCGATGCGATAGCCGCGATCGGCTCGATACATCAGATACACATAATAATGCTCTTCAATGGGTGTCATTCTGGCAAGAACAATATGATGAGGCGTTCCCCGTAATACCTGTTCACCCGCCCGAATCGACCAGAGAGATCCACAAAAGTATCCTTTTTTGATATGCGTGATTTGATGAGGGTAAAGTTGTTTTTGTCCGGTTGGTGAGAGAACTTGGTCTCCCACGTTCAAGGCTTCAATGGGTTTCTCTCCGGTGGGGGTTAAAACCTTAGTTCCAGGTGGAAAACACTGATCGGCATCACCGACGACAAAAACCGAGCGATCGCGCCAATCCCATTGCGTTTTTTCAGTCTCGCCGTTTGTGGTTAATAGGTGTATCAGTTCGTACTGAATCCGGTTGGTATCTTGATATTCATCCACTAAAATATGGCGAAATTGATTGTGCCAATATCCCAGGACAGATTCATTTTGTTGGAAGAGTTTAACGGGGACTAAAATCAGATCATCGAAGTCCAGGGCATTGTTGGCGGCTAATTGGTCTTGATAATGGTGATAAACTTCAGCCGTAACTCGACCTCTATAATTTGATTGCTCTTTTTCAAAGTCTTGGGGCGATAAGCCTAAGTTTTTGGCATTGCTAATCGCGTAGCGAATGGTTCGGGGGTTAAATTTTTTATCGTCTAGATTTAATTGTTTGGTGACGATGGTTTTTACCAACGTTTGGGCGTCGGATTCGTCAAAGATGGAAAAGTTACGCTTCCATTGGCGTCCTTTTTCATCGGTATATTTATTGATGTCATAGCGGAGAATCCGGGCAAATAGGCTGTGAAACGTACCAATCCATAGGGGTTTGATGTATTTTTTATAGACCCGCGATCGCAACTGGGTTTGTTCAAGTTCTGGGAGTAATTCTAAACGCTGATTCCGGGTTTGGGCGGCGAGTTGCTGGGCGAAGAGGGTTTCAATCCGGGATTTCATCTCCCGTGCGGCTTTATTGGTGAATGTCACCGCTAAAATGTTTTCCGGATCGACTTTATGGGTGAGAATCAGATTGGCAATGCGATAGGTTAACGCCCTTGTCTTACCCGAACCCGCCCCCGCCACAACCAGCAAGGGACCGCAGAAATGTTCGACGGCGCGACGTTGAGAGGGATTGAGGTGCGTCAGGAAGTCAGTCGATTGAGTCATGGCTAGCTGAGGCAGAAGGGTAAGAGTTTGGCTATGTTAGTACAGGGTATCGTATCTTGAGCCAATCCTGTATCGGGGAAACGCTCAACCTTGTTTCCGTTCATCAGACATAAGCCACACCACCTGTAGGTACACAGCAATGCCATACCGGGACACAGCAATGCCATACCGGGACACGGCAATGCCGTGTCCCTACCGCCTGGGTATTTTTGGAAGAAAAGGGCGCACGTCGGTGCGCCCCTACGGATATATTGAAAATTTTGTCGGCAATATCCATCCGAAAACTATGATACTGTTGGCAATTCGTGTAATTTGTAGTTCTGTATGACCAGCAATACCCCAGCGACAGACACAACCCCTAGTCTCATTTCCCCAGCGGTTACTGCCAAACCTGCCCCAGATACGCCTCCTGTAAAACTAGGAATTATGGTATCGGGGAGTGGTACAAACTTTGAAGCCATCGCCCAAGCGATCGCAGATGGGCAACTCCATGCCCAAATTCAAGTGATGATCTACAATAATCCTGGGATCAAAGCCCTCGCCAGAGCCGAAAAATTCGGTATTCCCACCGTTCTTCATAATCACCGGGATTACACAAAACGGGAAGCCCTCGATGCTCAAATTGTTGAGACATTGAGACAGTATCAGGTTGAACTTGTCATCATGGCGGGTTGGATGCGAATTGTTACCCCTGTTCTCATCGATGCATTTCCCGATCGCATCCTCAACCTTCATCCTAGTCTCTTACCCAGTTTTAAAGGGATTCACGCCGAGGAGGAAGCCTTAGCCGCTGGAGTAAAAATTACCGGATGTACGGTTCACTTGGTACGTCCAGAAGTCGATAGTGGACCCATTTTAATTCAAGCCGCCGTTCCCGTACTTCCTGACGACACGCCAGAGACGCTACACGCCCGGATTCAAGTCCAGGAACATCGCATTTTACCCCAAGCGATCGCCCAAGTTGCAGCAGGGATGTCTTTGGGAGTGAAATAAATGCCGTTTTCGGGTGGGCATTGCCCAGCCAAAGTCAAACTATACAGGTGATGCCCACCAAAACCTAACTTGAAGGCGGATTCAAGTCTAAGCTTGTCCAGCTTGAAGTAGCTGTTGTGCGGTTAGATTCAGTCCAGAGATTATAGAAGACTCAATGGAATCTCCCCCACGAAAAATACCTAATTCCCGATAGATTCCGTCTGCAAGTTCCAAAACAGTAACGGTAGCCCTAGCGGGGTCAATCAACCAGTATTCGGGGATGCCCCGATCTTGATACTGCTTCCGTTTATCAATATAGTCCCTTTCTCTATTGCTTAGTCCGGGACTAACTGCTTCAATTACCAATAGAGGCGGTTGCATTGAAAGCCTAATTGTGTTGCGTGGTTGCAACTGTTGGATATGCTCGTCTCGAATGACGGTAAGATCAGGGTAGCGATTCTTTGGTTCTCCCCTAACTTCAAGCTCTAATCCCCATCGCACTCTTAGGTGTCCCATCAGCGGAGCGAGTTGGAGATAAAGAAAACCAAGGATGGAGATGTTTTCACCTGATTCTGGGGGCAATTCAATCAACTCTCCATTTAATAATTCGTAACGTTTATCTGTCCCATCGTCATAGGACAAATAGTCTTCAAAGCTGGAAAATCTAGGTTTGGCTTGAACCATCGCGTAAATTCCTCAAAATACCAAATCATCCAATCAATTGTTCAGGCTTCAACCTCTCGATGTCCCAACTTCCAAAGGAAGCTAGACAGCCAATTGGTCGCCACATGAGCCACAATCGGAACCAGCAAATTCCCTGTACCGACAGCACTAACCCCCAATAATAATCCCACAATCGTTGCCCAAACCACATAGGGCCACTGTTGGGAACCACTCAAATGTAAAACGCCAAATACCAAGCTAGAAATAATCACACCCACGGCGTTCAAACCAATGGCGGGTAACATCACTCCCCGAAATAGCAACTCTTCACTCATACCCGGAAGTAACCCCAACCAAATCAGATCCGGTAACACCAACGGCTTTAAAACCAAGTTGAGGTAAACGTCAGCACTTTTACGGTAGGCTGACCAGAGGCGATAAACCACACTACTCATCGCGGTAATTCCTAAGCCTATACCTAATCCGATGAGTAATCCTTCTACAGTAAAGTCTAGGGATAACAGTGTCACCGACCCAAATTTCAGCCAGAGTTTAGCCACGACGAGTAAAACGATCGCGGTTATCCCCATGGCAACTAACACTTGGGTGCGGGTGAGGGGTTCAAAGTCAGGGTTATCGGGAAGCTGTGTACTCACTAATCTATAGATAAGCGATGCATAGACGACAGGGAGGGACTCAGAGCATCGGCACTAATTCCAGCGCGATGGGTGACTAACATACCCAGTGCCTCTAAATACGAGTGTACTCGCACCGCTTTGATTGCCAAAGGTTCTGGAGGCACTTGCATTGAGGTTTGGTTATCCTCAACGGCAATAATTTGAGTCCGTAACTGACTTAAGCTTAACAAGGCACTACCACCACAGGCACTAGCGGGAATTACTACCGCATCCACATCCTCTGCCCAAATTGTTCCCGGTTGACGCGGCGTCACCTGAAGTTGGGGGGCGCGACTTAATCCCACTAGCACACAGGGTAGAAACGTATAGCCTAATTCCTCGGCGGCTGATCGCGGCGACAAGTTCGGTTCTAGGGGAAGAGGCATTAATGCCGGGGCGTGGGCGCAAGGGATTTGGAAGGTTCGCACGATTAGGTGAGAGATCACGGCTTCTGCACCTGCCAGCGGATCGACTCCTTGTCCCTGTCGGTATGCTTCTAGGGCTTCGCTTCCCAGATCATCGGGAAAACGAGCCACCACTGCGATCGCCTCTGCTTTTGCCTGTTGAATCAGTACCTCTACCGATCGCAACAAACTATCGGGATTACCTATTGTACCCCAACTCGCCCCCGATGGCGCTGTCCGCAGTTCCACATTAAGGGGCGCGTCGGTGATTACGTAGTCGGTTAGATTCAGTCCCAGTGTAGCTCTGGTGGCATCAGCCGCTTGCAGGTGACGCAAACGCAGGTCCGGTTCAATCCCCTGGTCGAGAATTAATCCCACCCGATTTTGATGCACAGGTTGTAATCCCCAGCATCCAGCGGCAAATTTGTCAAGCCCATAGCCTTCGACATAGAGGGCGTTGGGCAAATTCCAATAGAGTTGGGCACCATTGAGGACATTGGGGTGAGTAATTAGGCGATCGCAGACTTGGGCGATCGCTCTGGCGACAGGTAAAGCGTCTCCCGCATAGCCACCAATGGATGCGCCAATTCCTGTGGGAACGATTAAAACAACAGTATAAGGACGCACAATGATTAAGGGGTGGACGGTTGAGAATCGGACTTGGTGACAATCGCTTCAACCTGAGCCTTTTGCTCCTGAGTATCCACCGCCGTAACCGCCCAACGCAGGGGTTCTCCCTGTTTTTGCAGTTGTGTCTCAATGGCTTGATGGAGTTGTTTCGGTGACTCCTGGAGGTCAATTTCAGCAGTAATGAAGTGAGTTGTCATGGGTTTAAGGGGGTAAACTACATAAATTATCAAGGCTTCTCCATCAGGGCAGGTGCGAATCAAGTTATCATTTTTTCGGTACAACCTACCCCGATAATTCTGCGTCCTCTCGGCTGACTCAAGACGGTTGACCGAATTGGCGATCATACACCTCGTCTTCCTTACCGGATTCAACTTTCAGATTAGAGCGCGGTAAGGCGATACAAAGCAAGACATACCCTTCCTCTTGCAATTCGGGTCCAAGTCCCATCCCTTCGCTTTGATCCACAGACCCCTCAATGATTTTAGCGGCACAGGTTGTACAAACGCCAGCATTGCAGGAATTGGGTAAATCTATCCCTTGTTCCTCCGCAGCCTGAAGAATTTTTTTGTCCTCTGGGACTTCTATGGTGTGGGTTGTACCTTGGTGATTGATTTCGACGGTGTAAGTCTTGGGCATTGTACCTCTTAGCGGCTTTCCAGGTTGACTTTCCCGGTTCGGGAAAAAATATTGACCGGGATTATTTTAACGTTTGGTGCCGGATTCCAGGCTATCCTTAAGTTTATTACGAGACTGACACTTTAGATTCTCATGGTTGATCCGATCGCATCCTCTCGTACCCACCAAACTGAACCCTCCCTCCCGCCGTCTTGGAACTATGAGGCGACCGTGGCTCAGGTTGAGACAATTATTGAGCAAATCGAACGGGGGGAACTGGAGTTAGCCGAGGTATTTGACCAATTTGCCTCAGCGGTAGAGTATTTGCGTCAATGTGAAGCGTTTTTGCAACAGCGACAACAGCAAATGGATGTGTTGATTGAAACATTAACCGATGAATCAGATTCCCCAATTTGATTTCTCATTACTCTTGTCACGGTTTAATTCAACACTTTTCCCTGTTCCCCGTTCCCTATCCTTATGCTGATTCAGGATTAAGCAACCAGGAGGGATGGACTAACAATTCGGCGGCGGATCGCTTTTCTACCATCTCGCGGGTAATGGCGCAACGGGTAATGTCTTGGCGCGAGGGAATCTCGTACATGACTTCTAACATCACCTCCTCTAAAATTCCCCGCAACGCCCTAGCCCCGGTTTTGCGACGAAAGGCTTCTTGGGCGATCGCGCGTAGGGCTTCGGGGTGAAACTCTAGGCGCACGTTATCCATATTCAGGAGTTTTTGGTACTGCTTCACTAAGGCGTTACGGGGTTGGGTTAAGATTGCCACTAAGGAGTCTTCATCTAGGGGTTCCACGGCGGTAATCACTGGTAACCGCCCAATAATTTCCGGAATCACACCAAATTTGATCAAGTCGTCTGATTCCAAGTGTTTGGACAATTCCGCCGAAGACAGTTGCGGCGATCGCGTTTCATTCGGTTGAATAAACCCCATCGAACCTTTCCCTAAACGTTGCTCGATAATTTGCTCTAACCCAACAAACGCCCCGCCACAAATAAACAGAATATTACTTGTATCCAGTTGAATGAACTCTTGATAAGGATGCTTGCGCCCACCTTGCGGCGGTACATTGACCACCGTTCCTTCTAAAATTTTCAACAAGGCTTGCTGAACGCCCTCCCCAGAAACATCCCGCGTCATCGAGGACTTTTCACTCTGGCGAGTAATTTTATCAATTTCATCAATATAAACAATACCTTGTTCGGCGGCTTCTATATCAAAGTCCGCCATTTGTAACAGTCGCAGCAGGATATTCTCAACATCATCTCCCACATAACCCGCTTCTGTCAGCGTTGTCGCATCCGCGATCGCAAAGGGAACCTGTAATAGCTGGGCGAGAGTTTGAGCTAAAAGGGTTTTACCGCAACCCGTTGGACCGATTAATAAAATGTTGGACTTTTGCAGGGTAATGCTGTCATCAAGTCCAGTAGCATCATAATCATCCTGAGCCAGCTTAAGCCGCTTGTAATGATTATAAACCGCAACAGAGAGGACTTTTTTGGCTTGGTCTTGACCAATCACATACTTGTCCAGGGCTTGTTTAATTTCAACAGGCTTGAGCAAGTGATACTGGGGGCGACGGGGGGAATAGTCGGGTTGTCGGTAAGGGGATTCAGGGGTTAAGGGGGGATAATGTGGACTTTCTGAGTGAGAGGTCAGCAATTCTTCCTCTAAAATTTGGTTGCACAGTTCCACACATTCATCACAGATGTAGACACTAGGACCGGCAATCAACTTACTCACCTGTTCTGAGGATTTACCACAAAACGAACATCTTAAATAGGAATCGTATTTGGACATATCAAAATCTGAGCTGTTGGGTTCAGTGACAGCAATCTGGCTTAAGGGAAAAGTTCGGCGATCCAAACCGCTCTACTTCAATTGTAGTTTCCGGCGATCGCAAAAGGGGAGCTTCAGGTGAGGGGGAGCTGGGGGAGCTGGGGGAGCTGGGGGAGCTGGGGAAGTTAACTCAAAACTCTACCTTGCCTATTGCCTATTCCCTGTTCCCTGTTCCCTGTTCCCTGTTCCCTAACAAATAACGACTGACATTAATTGTCAATTAACCGATTTTCTTGCAAATAGGTGGGATCAGTCACTATCATTGTCAATAATCGGGTTTTTTTGAGAGGGTGACTATGTCTCCGTATACAGCCGCTTCACTGAAAGCTGAACTTAATTCCCGGGGTTGGCGGTTAACGCCGCAGCGAGAAACGATACTCCACGTTTTTCAGAATCTTCCCCGAGGGAACCACCTCAGCGCTGAGGAACTCTTCCATTTGCTGGACAAGCGGGGAGAACCCATCAGCCTGTCTACAATTTACCGCAGCGTCAAGTTGATGGCTCGCATGGGTATCCTGCGAGAATTGGAGTTAGCAGAAGGACATAAACACTATGAACTGAATCAACCGTTCCCCAATCATCACCATCATCTGGTTTGCATTCAGTGTAACCAGACGATTGAATTTAAGAATGATTCGATATTAAAACAAGCAATGAAGCAGGTGGACAAGGAAGGCTTCCAGCTCATTGACTGTCAGCTTACCATACACAGCATCTGTCCCGAAGCCCTCCGTATGGGATGGCCCTCCGCACTTCCGAGTAATTGGCGCTGCACTCGAGCGATCGCGGCTGAAGATCCCCAACCGGGTGAGTAACGGTGACCATCCGCATTAATCCGTGATCAGGGAGTTGCCCCAGAGTTGAACCTAGGACAGTCCAGGGATGAGGTTCGATGAGCTAACCCTAACTCTATTGTGATTTCCATCACTGACAAAGGCTGGATGTTACTTGAATTTGTCAAAAATTAGCTGTTTTCGCCAGATAACCTAGGGATTTGTTAATTTCATTTTCCCTAACGCCTAAATATGTTAAATAATTTAGACTATCAAATAGCCAAATAATATCCAGTAGCGATTTAAAGAAGATTACGGCGGTATGCATATCAGCGAAATTACCCATCCGAACCAGCTACACGGTTTGTCGATCCGGCAACTTGAAGAAATTGCCCGTCAAATTCGGGAACGGCATCTGCAAACGGTAGCCAAAAGCGGTGGTCATTTAGGTCCAGGGTTAGGGGTTGTCGAACTAACGCTGGGATTATATCAGACACTCGACTTGGATCGGGATAAGGTGATTTGGGATGTCGGTCACCAAGCCTATCCCCATAAAATGATTACGGGGCGCTATGATCGCTTCCACACCCTACGCCAAAAAGATGGGGTGGCGGGTTACCTCAAGCGGTGTGAGAATAAGTTTGATCACTTTGGTGCAGGTCATGCGTCTACCAGCATTTCAGCCGCCCTAGGCATGGCGCTGGCGCGAGATCGCAAGGGGGAAAACTTCAAGACAGTGGCGGTGATTGGTGATGGGGCATTAACCGGGGGTATGGCATTAGAAGCGATTAACCATGCTGGACATTTACCCCATACCCGGCTGTTGGTGGTACTGAATGATAATGAAATGTCCATTTCGCCCAACGTGGGCGCGATTTCCCGGTCTCTGAACCGGGTACGCCTGAGTAAGCCGATGCAGTTCCTGGCGGATAATTTAGAGGAACAGTTCAAGCATTTTCCCTTGTTCGGGGAATCCTTGACTCCCGAATTGCAGCGGGTGAAAGAGGGGATGAAGCGGTTAGCTGTACCCAAAGTTGGGGCGGTGTTGGAAGAACTGGGCTTCACCTACATGGGACCGGTGGATGGTCATAACTTAGAAGATTTGATTGCCACCTTCAAAGCCGCACATACATACTCAGGTCCCGTCTTGGTGCATGTGGTCACAACCAAAGGGAAAGGGTACGCGATCGCCGAACAAGATCAAGTCGGCTATCATGCCCAAAGTCCCTTTGATTTAGCCACGGGGAAAGCGATTCCCTCCAACAAACCGAAACCTCCTGGCTATTCCAAAGTCTTTGCCCACACCCTAGTCAAATTAGCCGAAAACAATCCCAAAATTATCGGCATTACCGCAGCCATGGCGACGGGAACCGGGTTGACGAAACTCCAGGAAAAACTGCCCAAACAATACATCGATGTGGGAATTGCCGAACAGCACGCCGTTACCCTAGCCGCAGGGCTGGCTTGCGAAGGAATGCGACCTGTAGCCGCAATTTACTCGACTTTCCTACAACGGGCGTATGACCAGATTATTCATGATGTCTGCATCCAAAACCTACCCGTGTTCTTCTGCTTAGATCGCGCCGGGATTGTTGGTGCTGATGGTCCGACGCACCAAGGGATGTATGATATAGCCTATCTGCGCTGCATTCCCAACATGGTGGTTATGGCACCCAAGGATGAAGCGGAACTGCAACGGATGCTGGTAACGGGTGTGAATTACACCGAAGGACCAATTGCCATGCGGTATCCACGGGGGAATGGATATGGCGTTCCCTTAATGGAGGAAGGATGGGAAGGGCTACCCATCGGTAAGGGCGAAATTCTCCGCAATGGCGATGATATCCTGCTGATTGGCTATGGTTCGATGGTGTATCCCGCGATGCAAACGGCGGAGATTTTGAGCGAACACGGAATTGAAGCCACTGTGGTTAATGCCCGTTTTGTCAAGCCGTTGGATACCGAGTTGATTTTACCCCTAGCCCAGCGCATTGGTAAGGTTGTCACCTTAGAAGAAGGATGCTTGATGGGCGGTTTTGGCTCAGCCGTGACGGAAGTGTTATCGGACAATAATGTTTTGGTACCCGTGAAGCGGTTTGGTGTCCCGGATAAGTTAGTCGATCATGCTAAACCTGATCAGTCGAAAGCTGATTTAGGGTTAACGCCGTCCCAAATGGCGGAACAAGTGCGCGAAGCGTTCTTTAACAAACAGCCGTCGGTGGTGAGTTAATGTCCAATCCTGTAGAGACGTAGCATGCTACGTCTCTACAATTTGGCTGGCGTGATACAGCTAAAATTGGACGAGATTGACCATTAAATCGGGCGCAAAGCTTTGCGCCCCTACCATTTCCGGGCGTAAAGTTAACGCTTCAGTTGTTTATTCGTTTTTCCTGGACTAAGGTTAAACTGACCCAAGAGGCGCGATCGCTATAGCGGCGAATCAGTCGTTGGCGCAGGTTGGGTTCGATTAACCAACCGACCTCAAGGACAAAACTGTGACCGGATTGAATTGTTAATGGACAGTTCGATGAGGCACCATCAGGGAGGAGTACCACCTGAACGGGTAAAGCACTATCTTGAAAATGAAGGATCGATCCATCAATCCTCGCACTAGAAGTTAGGGTGCGAACCGATTCACCGACGCCAAAGGTTAGCTGTTGAACGAGGCGGTTACTGTCTGGGCGTTCAATCGTGAGTTTGGTGGAATAGGTATCTGGCGATCGCAAGTCGGGATAGAGGGTGATCGCTTCACCTTGCCATTCTCCCAATAATTGATCAACGGTTAAGGGGGGACGTTCTGGGGTATCGGTTCCGGCGCGTTTTTCCCGAATTAAGGTTAACTGAGACAGTTGAGCCTCTTTATTGTAGAGTTGCACTAACCGTAGGCGGCGATTTCCGGCAATTAAGCCCAATTCAGCCCCAAATTCGGAAAAAGGACCCCACTGCATTGAGCCTTGAGAAAATGCTCCGGTCTCGAAGACTAGCACACTTCTGGCTAAGGTACTGTATTCTAAGACCGTTTCCTCGACATCGCGATCAGGGGGATAGCGACGAATCACCTGGCGTACCGTTTTATTTTGATTGAGTCCCTCCAAGCTGACAACCGTCGGCGTATCCGTCAACGGTTCTCCTTGGGGCGAGAAGTTGGTAAACGAACCTTGCCATTCGCCTAAATTTTGTAGTAGACAGTCCCATTGCGATCGCATTGTTTTTCCTATTCCCTGTTCCCTATTCCCTGTTCCCTGTTCCCTGTTTCCCTAGTTAACTCGACGCACTGGTATAAAACCGGAGGGCAAACCGCCAAAAGACACCGGACACTACCAGTAATCCTAATGCCAGAATCGCCGCACCCGCCACCCAGACGAACTCACCGCGACCTAAGATTACCTCAGCGGGTATCGTGGTTAAGAACGCCACAGGGACAACAAAGGTAAAGAAAAATCGATAAACGGTGGGATAAGCCACCATCGGAAAACGCCCTGCTTCCAAAAACCCGCGTAGCACTTCCGTCACATTGTAAATTTTGACAAACCAAACACTTGTGGCTCCCAGTATAAACCAGAGACTGTAAAGACTGATCAACCCAAACAACAGGGGAACAGCGCCCACCAGGTAATTAACCCAACTAATGTCAAGGCGTTCACCTGCATACCCGAGGAGGATGCCGGAAAAAATTACATCGGGCAATCCCCAAGGCGACAGGGTGCGCGATGACAGCCAAAACTGAGAACTAATTGGCTTAAGCAGGATAAAGTCTAGGGTACCCTGTTGGACATGCTGGACAATGCGATTAAGATTCGGACTCAGCAGCGTCGCCGCAAATCCTTGGAGAAAGGTGAAAATCCCCAGAATCACTAAGGCTTCTTCCCAACTCCAGCCCTGAAAGGTGTAGCCCGTGCGGTAAAACAAGAATAACCCAAATAAACTGCCCACTAAGTTTCCGAGACTGCTTAAGGCAGCAATCAGAAAGTTGAGGCGATACTCGAGTTCAGCGGCGAGAGCAGTCCTCCAGAACAACTGGAGTACGTTCAAATATCGTTTCATTTTGATTAAGATAGCAGAAATCACCGCTGAGGATAGCCATTCAGGTGGAGCGAAAGTATGACAAAATGTAAAGTAGACTCTGAGGATCTCCCATGAGAAAAATTTTAGTGATTGAAGACGAAAGCTTAATCCGGGATAATCTCATCGAACTGCTGGAAATTGAAGGATTTGATGCCATCGGAGCAGACAATGGTCAGGCTGGGGTGCAAATAGCCAAAGAGTTTCATCCGGATGTAGTTTTGTGTGATGTGATGATGCCTAAACTCGATGGTTATGGCGTTTTAGAGGCATTGCGTCAAGATCCTAGCACGGCTGACACTAAATTTGTCTTTCTCACAGCCAGTGCCGATCAAATTAATCTGATGAAAATTAGAGGGTTAGGCATTGATCATATTCTCAAACCCTTTAATGTGGATAAATTCTTGACGTTGCTGGAGCATCAAAATAGTTAAATGACGTAGCCGAAACATAACTCTCAACTGGGATAATTTATTGCAGTCGATTGTGGCGTTCAGCCCCAGTATTTTCTAGTCCTTGTCTTCCTTGTCCTGTCCATCTCCATCTACTCCGATCCACAGCAATATCCTTCCCCCAAATGCAACCATTGGCGCAAACGACGCCTTGGCGTTCATAATGTTCAGTAGAGTTCAAGGAATTTTTTGTGTCTCAAAAACGCAGGGTTTGGGTGATAGTCGTGTTAGTGCTAGCCGTGCTGGCATTTGTGGGTATATCGACGATTCCGCTGTTGAGGAGTGTCGTAGAGAGCAATCAGCCGTCTGCTGTCGCCACACCGAATGCCACACCGAATGCCACACCCAGCCTATCCGTCGAACAGCAAGAACAACTCGAAGAACAAGCGAAAGGGTATGAACTGGTTCTACAGCGAGAACCGGAAAATCAAACCGCCTTGCGGGGACTCTTAGAGGCAAAACTGCGGTTAGGGGATGTTGAAGGCGCGATCGCACCATTAGAAACCTTAGCAGAACTGAATCCCGACCAACCTGAATATGGGGTGTTACTGGCTCAGGCGAGAGAACAAACTGGCGATCGCGAAGGTGCTGCCCAAGCTTATCGTCAAATTTTAGCGTCACAGCCGGGAGATATCAATGCCTTAAAGGGATTAGCTGCCCTCTATATTCAGCAAAACCGTCCAGAAGCAGCGATTGGTTTATTACAAGAGACGATCCAAAATGCGTCACAACAGAATCAGACTCAATCCGGTAGAGTGGATGTGAGTTCCGTCAAACTGTTGTTAGGGGAAGTCTACTTGAGTCAACAGCGGTTTACCGAAGCCCTCACCATTTATGACGAATTGATCGAAGAAAACCCCCAAGATTTTCGTCCGGTATTAGCTAAAGCCCTAATTCTGCGCCAACAAGGGAAAACGGAGGAAGCCAAGCCTCTATTTACCACAGCGGTTTCTCTCGCCCCCCAGGAGTACAAAGATCAAGTCAAGCAACTGGCTACATTAAGCGAACAGCCGACACCTGCACCAACCGAATCCCCTGGTGATAACGAGACACCTGATTTTCCTGAACCGCTTCCGGAAGGGGATGATAGTCCTTAAGATGGGGAAGATGGGGGAGCCATGTAGAGACGTAGCATGCTACGTCTGGGAGCTGGGGAAGCAGGGGGAGCAATGATACATTTTCCTTAATATGACCCTTAACCACCTGCAAGGAAACCGGGTTTGTAGGGGCGGGTTTAGGGACTACTGTTGATTGTTTTCCCTAACTTGGCTGCAAAACCCGCCCTTTTTTAATCGTGCTAATACCTAACACCTGTTCCCTGTTCCCTATTCCCTATTCCCTGACAAATGACGAATGACGAATGACAAATGACAAATGACGATCACTTTTAACAGTCTCTACCTACGTAATAACAGGTAACTCAATTTCAAACGTCGTTCCCTCACCTTCGACTGAATGACACCGGATTTGACCGCCATGTTTCTCCACCACAATTTTATAGCTAACCGATAACCCTAATCCGACGGCTGTTCCCACAGATTTGGTCGTGAAAAATGGGTCAAAAATTTGTTGTTGCACTTCCTGAGTCATTCCGCAACCATTATCAGTAATCCGAATCACCACAACATCTCGCACTTTTTGAGATGTGTTGAGTGTTGATCCTTCACTTCGCTCAAGGACATAGTTTTGAGTTCTCTGCCTGATCTCCCTGATCTCCCCCTCTCCCCATCTGCTCATCTCCCTCTCTCCTTCAACTCCAGCTTGCCGCGAAACTGGGCAACTGATTAGGCTGGTTTCAATAGTAATCATACCCGGTAATCCCTTCATATCTATCGCATCAATGGCATTGTTCAATAGATGAATAAACACCTGATGCAACTGACTCGCATAGCCCATTAAACAAGGCAAATTACCATAGTTTTTGATGGCTCGAATCTCTGGCTTTTTACCTTGAGGTTTGAGGCGATGCTGTACCAGTAATAAGGTTGAATCAATCATTTCATTAATATCAACCATCTTTTGATCCAGTTCATCCAATGTCGAGAAATTCCGCAGCGCTTGCAACGACAGCGTGACATCCATTAGCCGTTCCGCACCTATCTGAATCGAGTTAAACATTTTTTGCCAATCTTGGGCAATAAACTCTAAATCAATCTGTTCGAGTAACTGCTGAATTTCTGGTGCCGGTTCAGGACAAGCTTGCTGATAGAGGTGTAGCAGGTCTAACATATCGCGGAAATAGGATCGACCTAAGACAATATTGCCACAAATCCAGGTAATCGGATTATTGAATTCCTGAATTAAGGCGGTTGCCATGCGCCCTAGGCTAGATAATTTCTCGGATTGAATCAGTTGAAATTGGGTTGTTTTTAATTCTGACAATGCTTGTTCTAATTGAAACTTAGCTGCCTCTAGCTGAATAGAATTGCTGATATCTTGAAATACCAAGACTGCCCCAATAACATTCTCTTGTTTATCGTGAATGGGTGTTAAACTACCCCCAATGGGAATCCTTTTTTTTGGTCGGGCAATCAAGAAACTATCTTTGGGAATTGAAAAGGCAAAATTGCTTTCAATCGCTGCTTTTAACGGCAGGTTGACCGATTGCCTTGTGTTTTGAGTCACCAGTTGAAACACCTCAGTGAACTCTCGATCAATTGCTTCAATAAACTGCCATCCTGTCAACGCTTGTGCGACTGCGTTGAGAAAGCGAATGCGACATTGAGTATCCGTGACGATCACACCATCCCCCATTTCACGGAGAACCGTGGTGAGTAATTGTTCGCGGGAATAGCGATGTAAGGCAATATCAATCGCGACAAATAATTCTCGTTCTTTAATCGGTTTTAAAATGTAACCAAAGGGAGACGATACTTTGACTCGTTCTAAAGTACTCAGATCCGAATGTCCGGTGACATAAATCACGGGAATTGAAAGACGTTCCCAAATCATCTGTGCGGCTTCAACTCCATCCATGTCTCCCTGGAGGCAAATATCCATTAACACTAAGTCAGGACGGAGGGTTGTCGCCGTTTCCACGGCTTTCTCTCCCGATGTGGCGATCGCACAAATATGATACCCAAAGGATTCTAACTGTTCTTTCAGGTTGATGGCGATAATTCGCTCATCTTCGACGATGAGAATAGTTATCAGTTTTTGAGAGATTTTTTGGGCTAATTTTTTCATAATAAAAAACGACCTTTAAATAAATAATCATGGCAAAACCTGTTGAACAAGGTGCGTTACGCTACTGGACTGACATAGCTAAAATTGTGGAATAGATTTGCCGTTTAAACTGGGCGCAGGTCCTTGCGCCCCTACAATTCTAATCTACCATTTTAGGTGTGCCACGACACTACACTCTCCCCACGATGGCGGCGTGACCCACCTAAAATAGGGCTTTGTTTGTAGTAAGCACTTTAGTGCTTTAACGCATAACTGGAGTTGGCTCAGGTTCCCTTACTACAAGCCTTATCTATTCCACCATTTTAGCTGTGCCACGCCAGTAGAACATAGGACTAATGACCAATGACATAAGACAAATGACTAGACTAATTCTTCGGGAAAAGGTAAAACTACTGTAAACGTTGTACCAACACCCAAGGCACTCTCAAATGATAATGTTCCTCCATGTAAATCAACAGCTTTCTTGACAATAGCTAACCCCATCCCTGAACCTCGGACTGTCCCGGCATTACGGGCGCGGCGGAATGGCTCCAAGATATAAGGTTGATCCTCTGGTGGAATACCAATGCCGTTATCTTTCACCTCTACTATAAGCCGATCATCTTCACAGGTTAAGGTTAGATAAACAGGACTATTTCCTGGAGAATATTTCAAAGCATTGGTGAGTAAATTTCTCACAATCAGTTGCAGAATTTTTTTATCCAGATAAGCGGTTTGACCTTTGCCACAACTGATCCAGGTTATTTGAGCTTGATCACTGGCAATGAGTTGGTATTCTTCGATGAGTTGTTGACAGAAAAGGTTTAAATCTAAAGGCATCGGATCAAGGATCAGTTGACCCGCTTCGGCTTGTCCAAAGGTTAATACATCTTCCAGCAATCCCACCATATATTTAACCGCCTGTTTAATTCGTTGGCAATTGACTCGCTTGTTCTCCGATTGCACGGATGAAGCATCGGCTTCGATGAGGAAGGTTGAGGCTTGAATAATTGAAAGCGGCGTGCGGTATTCATGGGAAACCGTATGAATAAATTGCCGTTGGAACTGATTGATTTGTTGTTCCCTGGCTAACTGCTGGCGTAACGCGGCTTCGGCTTGTTTGCGATCGCGTATATCTTGGCATACCAAAACCACCCCCGCAAGGTTCCCCTGCTTATCCCGAATCGGTGCAGCACTGTGGGCGATCGCGATTTGCTCACCTGTCTTGGTAATTAGGACATGATCATCAGTAAGATAAACCAGTCTATCCTCTTGTAATGCCAACATCACTGAGTTATTTACAGGTTGTTGGGTTTGGGCATCAATGAGTTGAAAAACATCCGTCAACTCCCGATTCTTCGCCTCGACAAATTGCCATTGGGTGAGCAATTCTGCCACCCGATTCATGAACTGAATCCGACAATCTTGATCCACCAAAATTACCCCATCGCCAATTCCCCGCAGCACGGCACTCAAAAACTGCTCCCGCTCATAACGCTGCAAGGCAATTTCAATCGCCACGGATAATTGCCGTTCATTCACAGGTTTGAGGATATAGCCAAAGGGTGCGGTTATCTTTGCCCGTTCTAAGGTAATTTTATCGGAATGTCCGGTTAGATAAATCACCGGAATTTGCCACGCATCCCAAATTTGTTGCGCCGCGCCAATTCCGTCCAGGTTTCCCTGTAACCAGATATCCATTAGCACTAAATCAGGATGGAGTTCCCCGGCTTGGGTGACAGCTTTTTCTCCAGAGGCGGCAATTCCGACAACCCCGTAACCCAAAGCTTCTAAATTTTCCTTCAGGTTCAGTGCAATAATTCTTTCATCTTCCACCACCAGAATTCGAGCCATCGTTGCTGTGTCAATATCTGATAAACATTGTTCACTGATCATGATCATGTTCCACCTCCATCCCTGGGGATTGTAAATTGGGTATCAAAATTGTGAACCTTGTTCCGTCGCGATCGCTGGTGACATCAATTTTGCCCTGGAGTCGATGCACCAGCGTTTTCACTACTGTCAATCCCAAACCTGTTCCTCCTTGTTTCCAGGAATAGGTACTTGGAATGCGATAGAATGGCTCAAAAATTTTTGCTTGTTCCTCTGGGGGAATTTCTACCCCAGAATTGCTCACCTGAATCTCGATAGTAAAATTTTTACCCTGACGTAGAGACGTTGCATGCAACGTCTCTACATTGCCATCTCCCAAAACCCGCACTGTTACCTCAATATTCTCCCCGGCTGGCGTGTATTGAAATGCATTATTTAGTAATTCTTTCAAAATCCGAGTCAAACTTAACTGATCTGAAACCAAAGGGGGTAAATTCGGAGCAATATCAATATGCAACTGTTGCTGCTGAAATTGCGCCCAAGCTGCAAACGGTTGAATCAACTCAGGAAGCCAATCGGGGACTTGAATCAACGTTAGTTGTAAGGGATAAACCTCTGTCTCAATCGCACGGATATCCAGCAGATCATTGACTAGCTTGAGCTTTTGCTTGCCTTGCTCTTGGACAATTTGCCAATACCGAGCAATAACGGTGACATCAGCACGAAGTTGTGAACCGAATAAACTCTGTTGATCTAAGATGGTTTCCAGAATCCGAACTGCCATTTTAATCTTTGCCGGAGATGTAGGCAATTCTAATGACGCTGTATTTAAACTGTCATCGTGGAGCAGATCCAAACATTGCAGTTCTGCTATATCATACTCTAATTGGCGGGCGCGTTCCAAGGCGCGATTCTGTTCCTGGACTAAACGCTGTTGTGTGGCATCACGAAACACTAAAACGGCTCCCGCGATCGCACCGTTGTTATTTTTAATCGGAGCAATGCTATCAGCAACAGGGATCATCTTTCCCTGCTTAGGGATCAACAAAATTTGTTCTTCTAAATAAATAATGGTCTCTTGTTCTAGGACATTGGTGAGGACATCCCCAACAGGCTGTCGCGTTTCTTCATCGATAATATTAAAGACTTCGGTTAACGTCCGATCTCTGGCTTCAGCCAATTGCCAACCCGTTAAGGATTCCGCCACCTGATTCAGAAACTGAATCTGACCCTCGTTATCGGTAACAATGACTCCATCTCCAATTCCTCTGAGAATGGCGCTAAGTAATTGTTCTCGTTCATATCGCTGGAGTGCTGTTTCAATTGCCACATAAAGCGCCTGTTCTTTGACGGGTTTGAGGATATAGCCAAAGGGCGCCGTAATTTTTGCCCGTTCTACCGTACTTTGATCGGAATGTCCGGTGACATAAATTGTGGGAATTTTCAGGCGCTCCCAGATTTGCTGCGCGGCTTCAATCCCATCCATATTGCCTTTAAGCCAGATATCCATCAACACTAAATCGGGACGGAACTCAGTGGCTTTTTCAATCGCTTTTTCTCCCGATGCTGCGATTGCAGGTACGGTATAGCCGAGGGATTCTAAGCTTTCTTTCAGATTAATCGCGATAATTCTCTCATCTTCAACGACGAGAATTTTTAGGGTTTTGCTTAAGGTTGGGGGTGGTTTGGTAAACATAATTGGGCGCTCCTTTGTTCTATACATTATCGAGTTCTGAGTTTATGGCTAAAGGTAATCGTAAATTCAGTTCCGGAGTCACAATTGAGGTCTAAGGTGCCATCAATCTGATCCACTAATCCTAAAACCAGAGTTAATCCTAATGACGTGGTTGTTTCAATATCAAAGGATTTGGGGATTCCCACACCGTTATCCCGGACAAGCAGGGTAAGTGAGTTATTCTCCAAATTTCGTTTAAATTTAATCTTGATTTCTCCTTTATGATCCTCTGGAAAGGCATATTTTAGGGAGTTAGACACCAATTCATTTAAAATTAATCCACAGGGAATTGCTGTGTCAATAGCGAGAGCAATATCCTCAACCTGATAGGAAATTCTAACTCGACTGGAACTGATGTTATAAGAATCAAATAAATGAGTGATTAAATCGGGAACATATTGGGCAAAGTCAATCTGAGCTAAATTTTCAGACCGATATAACTTTTCATGCACCAGGGCAATTGAGGCAATGCGATTTTGACTATCTTGCAAGACTAACGCCACGTCTTCATCTTTAGTCCGCCGCGACTGCATTTGTAGCAGACTACTGACAATTTGCAAATTATTTTTAACTCGGTGATGAATTTCCTTGAGCAAGACTTCTTTTTCTTTGAGGGAGGCTTTGAGTTGGTCTTGAGTTTGCTTTTGCACGGTGATATCTTGTTGAACAGCAACCATGACGGTGCCATAGTCGGGATGCTCAAAACGAGACGTTGTTGCTTGACACCAGAAGGGCGTTCCATCTTTTTTAACGTTATGAATTTGGTAGGTATATTCCCCATTTTTAATCACGTTATCAGTAATAGTGTTGGTGATTTTTTTAGAGCTATTTTCCTCATCTTCATAATTCAGAATAGACACGGATTTGTTTTTGAGTTCACCGCATTCATAACCAAACATCTGCTCAAACTTAGGGTTAGCATAAACGATTCTTCCGTCAGTCGCACGAACCAAACAAATGCCTTCTGCCATGTTTCGAGTAATCACAGCCTGGAGTTTTAGGTCTTTTTCTGCTTGCTTGCGAGCTGTGATATCCGTAACCCGGACTAAATTAATAGCGGTATCACTAACATGAATTCGCTTGACTGCTAAGTTGCCCCAGAATTGTTTCCCTTTTTTGGTGATATATTCGACTTCTTTACTCCAAACACCGTACTGATTAATCGCTTGATTGATCTGGGCTAACTCTTCGGGCGTGAATCGGGACGTTTGCAGAGTATGTCCTTCAATATTAATCAGTTCATCTTCGCTAGCCGCTTCAAACAAATCAACAGCAGATTGATTACAGTCGATCGTCAGTCCCGTCTCTGGATTAACTAAAAACAGGGCATCAGTGGATTCATTAAAAATCGCTTCTTTCAGTTCTCGACTGCGACTGAGGGCGAACTCCGCTTGTTTGCGATCGCTAATATCCACGAAATACCCAACAACCTCAATCGGTTCACCTGTTTGATCTCGAATTAACCGCCCTTCATCTAGCAGCCAGTGATAGGTGCCATCGGCGTGCAGGAAACGGTATTCAAAGGAATAACTCCCCTGATTTAATTTCCGAGGTAATTCCTGAAAAATCACATTAATATCCTCAGGATGGATATGATTTAACCATAAATCCGACCCGTTCAAAAATTCCTCTGGGGCGTAACCCAGAATAGTCGCCACATTTTCACTAATGTAAGTCAGCTTATAATTTGACTTAGGCTGGGTGCTAAAAATCACCGCAGGGCTAGAGGTGAGCAGATATTGCAGATGTTGCTGATGTTGACGTAATCTTTCTTCAGTGGATTTGTGATCGCTAATATCTTGCATCTGGGCGATAAAGTAGAGCGGTTGATCCTGGGCATCGCTCACCAGAGAGGCTGTCAATAGAATCCAGACAATCTCTCCCTGTTTGTGGATATAGCGTTTTTCCAGTTGATAAGAGCATATTTTACGCCTTAGCAGTTGATGTCTCAAGGTGACATCAGCGGCTAAATCGTCGGGATGGGTAATCGCCTGAAAGGTGGTGGCGAGTAATTCCGATTCCGAATAACCAGTTATCTGACACAGGCTGTGGTTAACTTTCATGAAGCGCCCGTCTACATCAACCAATGCCATGCCAATTCCGGCGTAGTCAAAGGCATTGCGGAATCGTACTTCGCTTTCTTGTCGGGCGGCTTGCGCCTGGATAGATTGCCGAGTTTGCACCTCAATTTGACTAAGATTCTTAACACGAATGTCACTGACTTTAGAGTTTGTAGTAAGCGCTTTAGCGCTTATGGCACTAAAGTGCCTACTACGAACCCAGCTTAAGTCAGCGCTATTCTTCTTAACACTGTGTAAAGCGCCCTGGATCTGTCCCCGGTTATCCCGGATACTGTGAAATGTAAACTGGTACGTATTGCGATCGCGCTGACTATCGCCAAATTCCTGAATGATTGTAAACTCTTCACCCCGTAGCGCCCGCCCCCAAATATCCTGGGCTGTTGCTTGTTCATTCGGTAAATGGTTTAGGGCTTCGATCAAACTCGTACCAATGTCAATATCTCGCCCAAAAATCTTCATAAATTCGCTTTTATAGGCTTGATTAAAGGCAATATATCGCCCGTTCAAATCCAGCGCCGCCATCAGATCGGTGGTGTTCTCCAGAATCGCTTGCCATAGGAATGGATTGTCTGGTCTGATCGCCCTCGTTGCTGGAGGATCAAGTCCTACACCTGGCACGGCGTCTGGGTTTAGCGCCCGCAACTTCACCTCAGCCCGGTGTAAGCGATCGCGCAGATCCTGTATTTCTTGTTGGAGTTTTTCTTTAACTTGCTGATTCATATCTATCTCCAACTGATATAGACGTTTCCTGTTAATTTAGGTCTTGAAAATGTTACGATAAAGTTGTTTTTTTAAACAAAAAACATCTGGGGACACGCTTAATCTAGCAAATACATTAATCATTACAATTAAAAATTAATAAAAATTAACTTTGCCAAGCAACTAAGAACAAATAACTCAAAAAAAAGTTACATTGGCTTAACTCTAAAAAGTGAAATTTTCGTGAATATTTTATGCACCAACAAGGTACCCTCTAGCTATCAACTCAGACCATTCAAAAGTTCCCTATACCCTACACACCACACCCTGCCTACCCCTCAAGTAGCTTGTCATCCCTACAGACTGTCTAATATAGTCAAAGCAAAGGAAGCAGGACGATTCAACCATGACGCAGCCAATTGATCTCTACTATTGGGCAACACCCAACGGCTGGAAAATCAGCATTATGCTGGAGGAAACAGAAACCCCTTACAATCTCATCCCGGTAGACATCACCGCCGGCGATCAGTTCAAGCCAGACTTTCTCGCCATCAGTCCCAACAATAAAATGCCTGCGATTGTTGACCCCCAAGGATTTGAGGGTCAACCCCTATCCCTATTCGAGTCCGGTGCAATTCTGCTGTATCTGGCGGACAAAACCGGACAGTTCATTCCCAAACAGCCGCGCGATCGCTATGCTGTAATTCAGTGGCTGATGTTCCAAATGGGAGGCGTCGGACCCATGCTGGGACAGGCGCACCACTTCCGCCAATACGCACCCGAAAAAATCCCGTATGCGATTAATCGCTACACCAATGAAGCCACTCGCTTGTATCGCGTTCTCGATAAACAGTTATCCCAAGTCGAGTATGTAGCGGGTGAGTATTCCATTGCAGATATAGCAATTTTTCCCTGGATTATTTCCCATGAAAAACAGGGACAAAACTTAGCCGATTATCCCCATCTTCAGCGATGGTTTGAGGCGATTAACCAGCGTCCTGCGGTACAGCGAGGGTTAGCACTTTTAAGTGAAAAACGGGTCAGCAACATGGACGAAAAAGCAAGAGACGCCTTATTTGGTTCCCGTCAATTAGATCAGCGATAATTTGTCATTTGCGTCAAGGTGAGTGGTAAGTCTGTAGGGGCGGGTTTCACTACTATCTTTTTGGTTGCACCCAGATATAACTAAACCCGCCCCGACTCAGGTTTATAGACTTCCCGTGAAAAGTCAAGTCCAGATTATTTTCTTCGTTCAGAATGACAGGTTAGGCACTGAAATAAGCATTAGGGAATCGCCGAAACCTTTGATATACCGTAGTGGGCTGGCAAGCTTAAAGTTGTGGGTAAAATTTTTCTGGATCGCTACTCTCATAAGGGTTCCTTGGAAATACTTGACCACTGTTTTAACCTTGCCAAGCTAGTAGGGTGGGCATTGCCCACCAGTTTTAAGTCAGTAACATTCCAATTAACCTAGAGGTTTACTAATGGTATATAGCAGTTTTACCTTAGCTAAAGTCAAGGAAGATTTTGGCTTAACCGTTGATGAAACCCAAGACCTGTTCGCGGATATTCTCGGCGTACAACCCTCAGAACTGTTAACTTTCACATTAGCTGAGTATATCCCTCTAGCGACAGCAATTGATACCGAAAAAGCCCGTTCTGAATTTATTATTGCTCCAGTTTTATCGGAAATTAGGCGACAGGTGAACTATCAAGTCAGTTTATTCTCTGGCACAGATTTTAATGTCGATATCGAAAAAGGCTTACAAGGCTATTGTGACTTTATTCTTAGCTGTTCAGCCGAACAATTTTATATCAACGCTCCAGTAATTACAATTGCTGAAGCGAAGAATGAAAAAATCACCTCAGGATTTGGTCAATGTATTGCCGAAATGGTCGCCGCCCAGATATTTAACCAAAGCGCCGGAAATAAAATTGATAAAATTTATGGTGCTGTAACAACAGGAACGGCTTGGCGGTTTTTAGTCTTAAAGGAACGTACTGTATTGATTGATCAGTTAGAATACTATATTAAGGAAGTTGATAAGATTTTAGCAATCCTCTTACAACCCATTCAAGCTTATTTATCTACAAGCACCGGAGGAAATGAGATATGTTAAAAAATCTGACCATAAAAAATTTCCGCTGTTTCAAACATTTTGAGCTTCAGCAGCTTGGCAGAGTTAACTTACTTGTTGGCAAAAACAACAGTGGTAAAACATCAATACTAGAAGCCATCCAACTTCTTTGCTCTAAAGCTAATCCTGAACCATTAGTTGAAATGATGACTAACAGAGGTGAATATTTTTGGAGTGATGATAGTAGAAGAAGCGGAAGAGAGCGTGAACTTGATATCTGTCATCTTTTTCACGGTCATGAAATTGAATCAGGCAGTGAATTTTTAATATCGGTTTTAAATGATAATTTTCAAAATAAACTTTCCGTATCTATAGGCAAACAACCGATTGCTTCCAGGGCAGATTCAGAGATTGAATTTGACGAATCTACCAGTTTCGTTGAAGAGTTTCCAGATAATTTAATAGAACTTGTTTTTAAGATTTACTGGACTGATGGCAAGAAGCGAGAGGGGTGGAAACGCAGTTTGTCTTCTAATGGAGGACTATCTGAAGATTATATTCGTCGATGGCGAGTTATAGGTAAGCCATCAAAACATGCAGCAAAAACTCAATATATTACATCCTCATCTTTAACAACAACCAACATGACCGAGTTGTTTGATCAGGTCGTTTTGACACCAGAGGAAATGCTTGTCTATAAAGCACTTCAGACGATTGAACCTAAAATTGAGCGTCTTGCTTCTATTACGTCTAAAACCCTCAGAACTTCAGAGTCTCGTAGTGGATTTGTCGTGCGTCTTGCTGACAGTGATCAGCGTGTCCCGATTGGGAGTATGGGGGATGGAATATGGCGGATGTTGGGTCTAGCATTATCAACGGTATGTGCTAGGGGCGGAGTATTGCTGGTTGATGAAATTGATACCGGATTACATTTCACCGCGATGGAGGATATGTGGAAACTGATTTTGGAAACAGCCAAAAAACTAAATGTACAAGTTTTCGCGACGACTCATAATAGTGATTGTTGGACTAGCTTGGCTAGCCTTGCGAGTCAGAAACAAGACACTGAAGATGAAATTACAATTCAACGAATAGAACCTGGGAAAGAAACAGGTGTCGTTTTCACTGAACGTGAGATGGTTATCGCGGCTCAACGGGGGATTGAGGTACGTTAGAAATGGCAAGTAAGTATTATCCCAAGAAGCTTATTGTAGAGGGAGATCAGGATAGACGAGTTATACCAGAACTCATTGAAGCGAATGGAATTCCTTGGCTAAAAAGAGAGATAGGGGAAAAAGTTCCCTACATCGAATCCTTTGGCAGTGACGATTTTATTGATGCTGATATAATCTCTACAGAGTTGAAAGCGTCTGGATTGACAACATTGGGATTAATCGTGGATGCAGATAATGATTTATATGCACGCTGGACAAGTATCAGAAATGCTTGCTTAAAAAGTATGCCTGACTTTCCGGAACAATTGCCAAAAACTGGATTAATCCATAGTGCAAATGGAATAAAGTTTGGCGTCTGGATTATGCCGGATAACCAAAAACGAGGAATGTTGGAGACATTTTTAGCCTACATGATACCCGACGAGAGTGAACCGTTGTGGCAATACGCCCAAGACGTCGTAACAGAAGCCAAACGTAGAGGCGCACCTTTTAAAGATGCTCATTTGGATCAAGCGAATATCTACACCTGGCTAGCATGGCAAAATTCACCCGGACGACAGTTGCATAATGCTATCATAGAGCGTATTTGGAATCTCCAACATCCCCAAGCTCAACCGTTTATGACTTGGTTTAAGAACTTGTACAACCTATAAGTAAGTTGAAAAGTTTCCGGAATTAACCCTTAAAAATTATCGCCCTCTGAGACGTTACTGTCTGAGTTTTTCACTCAACATACTTTTTCACAATAAAGGATACATCCTCTTGATGGGAATGTCTTAGTTCTTGAGCCTTATTGACAGCAGTTTTCATGTCATCATAAGGACCTGCCCAGAGGTAAGACTTCACTAATTGATCATCCCCGGCGAGTGATCCATAAACCGTATAATAAACCCCATAAAGCGTATTTTGATCCGAGTCGATAACTTTTCTAAGCATAAGAGTTCCTCGATTAGACTTTCAAACGAAATCGAATCGTAGTTTGCTGGATAAGACTGTATGATGCCTAACAGCGTAAAGTCAAATCGAGTGCTGCTGATTCCCCCGATAGACTCATCTGATGGAGTGATGGGTAACAATTCTCAAACTGTATCGAATTGAACATCGGCTCAAATAAATAACTGCTCCCAACTGCGCCAATTCTCTCTATACTAAGATGATTGGTACTGATTGGTATGCTGGTGGGCAATGCCCACCCTACAGCTTTAGAGTTTGTAGTCAGCGCTGTCTTCGCTTCTGGTACGCTTCGTGCCTACTACAAAACCAGCTTAAGTCAGTGAGACTTACACTAATATATGAGAATTCCCCCATCCCATCATGTCCCCAACCATTGCCTTAATTGCTCACGATCGCAAAAAAGATGATATTGCTAACTTTGCTAAACAATACACCCCCATCCTCTCCCGTTACCGCCTAATCGCCACCGGAACCACCGGACAACGCATTCACGACCGGAGTAAGTTAGAGGTTGAGTGTCTATTATCGGGTCCCTTGGGCGGAGATGCCCAAATTGCGGCGGAAGTGGCGACAGGTCAGGTGATTGCGGTGATTTTCCTCATCGATCCCCTGTACGCTCAACCCCATGAACCGGACATTCAGGCATTGTTACGCATCTGTAACGTTCACAATGTTCCTCTGGCTACTAATCTTGCCACGGCTGAAGCCATTATCGCCAATTTTGCCAAAAATCGCTTCGCTTACCTGATTTTTAACCCCGTTTCGGGTCAAGGCAACGCTGAGAAGGATTTAACGCTGATTCAGCAGCTTTTAAAACCCCAACTGCATTTAGATATCCACTTAACGACGCCCGATCGCTCTTCAGCAGAATTGGCGCAAGAGGCGATCGCATCCGGTGCGGATCTGATTATCGCCTCCGGTGGAGATGGTACAGTTTCGGCTGTCGCAGGTGCTTTGATTGGTAGCCAGATTCCCTTGGGGATCATCGCCAGAGGAACAGCGAATGCCTTTGCGGGGGCGTTAGGGATTCCCACAACGCTTCGCGCCGCCTGTGAACTGATTTTATCAGGCATGACGCGGGTGGTTGATGCTGCACGGTGCAATCAGCATCCGATGATTTTGCTCACCGGGATTGGCTTTGAAGCGGAAACTGTGGAACGCGCGGATCGAGAGACGAAAAAACGCCTAGGCGTCTTAGCCTATATTTTGGCAGGGATGCAACAACTCAACGAACATAATGTGTTTGAAGCCGAATTAGAGATTGCCGGGATTACCAGTCAATGTCAAGCCGCCGCCATCACCATCGCCAACGCTGCACCACCAACCTCTCTAATGGCACAGGGAATGGGACAAGTGATTGCCAATGATGGGTTGTTGGAAGTCACGATTAACACCCAAAACACCAAAATCGAAGCCATGGATGCGATCGTGGATTTACTCGGTGCTGCATTAATGCGGCGAGCCGCCCGTCGAGAGGATACAATTTGTCTACGGACGGGACAAATTAAGGTCAACACCAACCCTCCCCAAAAAGTGGTTGTCGATGGGGAAATTATCGGCACAACTCCAGTCACGATTGAATGTATTCCCCAGGGATTAACCGTGATTGCTCCCCTAGAAGTATCCCAGCCTGCGGATGAGCAACCACCCGTTAGTGAACCAGAGCTAATACCAGGAGTTACTGATGAGTAATATGCATGATCTTGAGCAACGCAAGCTTTTATCAGCGCTATGCCATGGCTCGATATTGTTGAGTTCAGCAATTTTATCGGTTGCGATCCCGATTGTGATTTTGTTGGTGACGGATGATCCGATTGTTAAGGCAAATGCCAAAGAATCTCTAAATTTTTACATTAATCTCTATATCTATGCTTTTATTTTTGTCCTGCTAATCGCTGTCGTAATTGGCATCCCCTTACTGATTATTTTAGGTTTGGTCAGTCTAATCATGCCGATTATTGCTCTGATCAAGGTTCTGGATGATCCCAACCAACCCTACCGTTATCCGTTTATTTTGAGATTGGTGTAGGTGATGACAACTGGGAAACCGCTTTGGCATTCTCCACCCTCTAGCTTAGTCCTCTCTACCCAGGAGATCCATGTCTGGCGGGCGGATCTCAATCAACCGATCGCCCAAATCGAGAGATTCGCACAACTCCTTTCCCCCGATGAACAGCAACGGGCAAAGCGATTCTACTTTGAGCGCGATCGCAACCATTTTATTGCAGGTCGAGGGATTTTACGGACAATCTTGGGTCGCTATTTAAATCAACTGCCTAATCAAATCCAATTTGACTATAGTCCCCGTGGCAAACCCACCCTTAAAACTATCAACTCCGATAAAACACTAGGTTTTAATCTGTCTCATTCTCATGGATTAGCCTTGTATGCTCTATCATCAACCTTGAAACTGGGGATCGATCTTGAATATCGGCGTCCGATGCCTGATGCAGAGAAACTAGCACAACGTTTCTTTACACCGAGAGAATATGCGGCAATTCGGACTCTGGCTGGGGATCAGCAACAACTCGCGTTTTTCAACGGTTGGACACGCAAAGAAGCCTATTTAAAAGCAACTGGTGATGGGTTAGCCAAGTTATCAGACATTGAAGTCTCTTTGATGCCAGGAGAAGCGGTTAAATTTCTGAGTATCGCGGGAGACTCTAACGCGGCGTCTCATTGGTCACTTTTTCCCTTGATCCCAGCATCGGATTATGTGGCGGCTGTTGCCGTATTTGGGCAGAATTGGCAGATCAAATGTCTTGAGTTTGAACATTAAGTTCCTGGACAAAGGACAAAGGACGAATGACAAATGACAAATGACAAATGACTTAAACTAACTCGACGCGATCGCAGATTGTTTGACCAAACAGCGAATCTTGCTCAACTTGTGGCGGATGAGGTGGAGCTACGAGAATGACAGAATGATGTTGAGAGACGATCACCTCTGGATCGAAAATAAATTCACTATAGTCAGCCAAATCATCTAATCCCAACACATTTAATACAATCTCAGATAAAACCCAAGTCGTCACTTTGAAACATGCCTTTTTCCACTGCTTATGCCTATTCATCGGTTTTAGGCTCCTGCGATCGGTGGTTGAGGTTTTGCCTTCCTGTCTCGAATATTGCTGTTTCGAGCGGTACAATCCTGGTGAGCGGCTCCATCCCTACTGGATACATTCAGAGCGACTACCTGGATTTCAGCAATCTTTACAAAAACTTGTCCAGAACTTACGCATTTCTTTATCTTGACTGTGTTGAAGGCTACACATCTTGACTACACCCCGTTTCCTGCGTTAGTTCCTTGTTGATGCCAAGCCCTAAATACTCACAACTTGGCTTTCATTCAATACCCTAACTAAAGTTATGTAAAGCATCACACCCTCAACCCGGTGCTTTAAGTAAAGTTTTGATGAAATTTAGAGCGAGGAGATAAAAATCAGCAAACCTTACCCGCTTCCAGACGTAGCCTGCTACGTCTCTACATTTGCAGTTCATCTAATTTGGCACGCACCGCCTGAATATCTTGCCACATCAACCACTTCGGCTTACCCGGCTCTCGTGAGGGATTTCGCAATAGGTAGGCGGGATGGAAAATGGGCATACACAGTCGCCCCTCCCATTCCATCCAAGTGCCACGAATCTTAGTAATGCCGCGCTTTTCACCCGTTAACCCCTTAACCGCTGTTGCGCCGGTGAGCAGAATAATTTTGGGATTAACTAAGCGAATTTGTTCGAGTAAATACGGTTTACAAGCTGCAACTTCATCAGGAGTCGGTACTCGATTCCCCGGAGGGCGGCATTTATTCACATTACAGATATAGACATCCCGTTCACTATCCAGTTTGACGGCGGCGAGAATCTTCTCCAGCAATTGTCCGGCTCTACCGACAAACGGTAACCCTTGCTCGTCTTCATTTTGCCCAGGAGCTTCCCCAATGATCATAATTGGAGCATGAACATCACCCCGCCCCACTACCGCATGGGTGCGAGTGGCGGCTAATTCACAGCGCTGACAACCATTACAATGATCCGCCAAAGACTCCATGGAGTCATAAGTACCAGGAGGAATCGGAACCTTGGCATCCGTCGGAATTAACTCCGGTTTGAAGTCACTGGGGGTAGAAGATGTCAGCCCTGACTGGTCAAAGAGACTGAGTTGTTCTGAGGATTCGTGGGACATAAATCTAAGCTCGGACAATCCGACTGCTTGTTGAACAAAAGTTGAGCGCAGTCCCCATCTAAAATCACAAGATTTAGATGGGGTTAGCGAAACGCTAAAAATGGCATCCCCAATTATCATCTTTTTGTCTTTTGGGATTGCAACTTGTGCCTCACAACCCATCCAGAAGACGCGACACCGAATGTTAACAGCAAACCCGCTGATGTCGTCGGTTCGGGAACGGGAACTGAAGTCACATTGTCAAAGGTTCCATTGAGAGGATTGATCAGCGCTGTCGGACTGAGTTGTAAACCAACTCCTGAAACACCGGACGTAAAACTCTCTTGGGGATCTGTCGTCGTCAGACTAAACAGTTGTGTGCCACCAGGACTATCAAAAACCCGACTCGTGAGTCGATTCCCTACTACCTCAAATTCCAGAAAATAGCTGCGATTTAAATCACTAAAAGCCCCCTCAATTTCATCTAAAACAATGGCTTGAGTACCAACAACTTTACTGAGCAATAGATCCCCATCAAAAAAATCAATTGTAGCGGCATACGTATCAAACGTGTTTAACTTTCCTCGGGCAAAGAGAACGAGTTGATCGTCAGTGGAAGCACTTGGGTTGAGGATAGCAGATACCTTCACATCTGTGAAAACCTGGTCGGTAATTCCCCAAAATCCTTGAACGGAACCCCCATTATTCGCACTTTGACTATCACTTAAGGTAAGAATGCCGTTCTCTGTACTCGTAGTAAACGTTGGCGACAACCCTGATGGACTGGTCAATCCTCCGGTGGTAACCGCATCGGGGTTAGGGAAAGAGGAGTCGAAATTATAAAAAAAAGACGCTTCAGCCGGGAGGTCGATTCCTAGTGAGCCTAGGCAGGTCGCTAAAACAAGCAAAGGATGGAATACAATTTTTCTGATCCGGTTCATCATGCTATCCTAAATAGTACTTGACATCATTTATCATAAGTCGCTAGGACTGGTTAAGGCTAAGTCGGCAAAGCAAGATATGATTGCCTACCCGGATAGTCCGACAATACCACATTTTCGCTTCCCCACTCACTCCAGAGAAAGTGCGATGACGTTCCCGGTTCACTCTGCCGAACCAATGCGTTGAAAAATCGTTAGCATCACAGGTCCTAAAAGAAAATGATGCCCCAAGCATTCCATACCTACTACCCGACCAAATTGTTCGCGTTGCTCTCGACTATAAAAGCGAAGGTTATTAGAAAATAAGGGGACAGAAAGGGTCACTGTTTTTTGGTGACCGATGTAGTCAACCAGGTAAAAACGCCCCCCCTGTCGCAGCACTCGACTCACCTCAGAGAACACCTGTTGAGGTTGAGGATAATGCAGAAAACTAATGGTATTAAACGCCGCATCAAATTGACCCTCAGCAAAGGGTAACGACTCCGAATTTCCCTGTTTGAAAATGAGTCGGGGTCGATGCTGATTGCGCTGTCGGGCTTGACGCAGCATTTGGGAGGATAAATCAAGTCCTGTACCCTGGAGAGTGGGGAACTGGGTGGCAAGGCGATGCAATAATCGACCCGTACCGCAACCGAGATCAAGCACATTCGGATTTTCCGGTAGTTCTATGTACTCCAACAACCGTTTGTGAACTGCTTGGTAGAAAATTGTGGTAAACAGCAGGTCGTAGTTCGGTGCCCACCGATCAAAGAGCTTTTGCTTATGGCGATAAACGTCGCTTGTCACTTGAGTTCAGATAGATTACTCACACTAATTCAACGGTATAACACAAGTTTAGGCGGGTTTGTGTCGGAGACCGTTCGTCGCAGGTACTGTCTTCCATCCGTGTCAACCTAGTGGCATGGCACACCTTATTTGGTAGATTAGCTTGGGTTCGTAGTAGGGAACCTTAGCCCTAGATTCTGTTGGGTAACAGTCGTCAACCCAACCTACAACCTGGTGGGCAATGCCCACCCTACGGTATAGATGCCAAAAAAGCGTCCCTTCTGGTCTAAACTCCAAGTATGGAATCGGGAGCATAAAGTTGTGAAAACGTCCAAGCAACCGTTACCGTGGCAAGTGGGACTGGTGTTAGCCGCTGGTGTCTTGGCAGTTTCCAGCGCCGCCATTTTTATTCGGTTAGCGAATACGGCGGCTGGCTTGAGTGGCGTTGGATTTAGCCTGTTTCTGTCGGCTTCTCGCCTAACCCTGGCATCTTTATTCATAGTACCCGCTTGGCGAAACCTGCGATCGCATCAGCTTAGTCCTGATGCATTCTATTATGCTGTGGGGGCTGGGATTTGTCTTGCCCTACATTTTGCCGCCTGGATTACGTCTCTATCCTTTACGTCAATTGCCGCTTCTACGACTCTAGTCACCACCAACCCCATCTGGGTAGCTTTGCTATCTTGGCTATGGTTTAAGGAAAAACCCTCTCGGTTTACCCTACTGGGAATTGGTATTGCCTTTATCGGCGGTGTCCTGATTGCATTAGGGGATCAAGAAACGGTTAACGTGAGTTCTAATCCCGCCTTGGGCAATAGTCTTGCCTTAATTGGTGCGGTAATCGTCAGTTTGTATTTATTGTTAGGTCGAGAAGCCCAGCGGCGTGGTTTGGGAATTGGTAGTTATATAGCCATCGCCTATAGCACTGGCGCACTGGTTTTATTGCCCCTACCCTTAATCTTTGGTGTTGGCTACCTTGGCTATCCTAGTGCCGTTTACCTTTATGTTTTGCTAATGGCAGTATTGCCTCAATTAGTTGGGCATACTAGCTTTAACTGGGCAGTGCGCTGGATTTCTCCCACCTTGGTTACCCTAGCGATTTTATGGGAACCTGTTGTCTCTAGTTGTTTGGGATATCTTGTTTTTCAGGAACTCCCCGGACGCTTTGTGTTAGTGGGTGCAGCCGTTCTCTTAGGAGGCGTTGCGATCGCGGTTTTTGGCGCTAGGGCAACTTATGTTGAAGATGGGGGAACTTGAGGACAAGAAAACCAGTACATTACTTAATTAGTCCGTGCCTTAATTCTTTTAATTCTTGGACTGGGCTTTTTGACTTTTGCTCCTTCATTAGATTTAGAAAAATCATCAACTCGTACCGCTGTGCGAAATTCAAAAATTACACGAATTTTAAAAATAATGCCATATAAGTTAAGTAGAATGGCACTGAAATAAACATTAGAGAATCACCAAAACCTTTGATGTACCGTAGGGTGGGCATTGCCCACCAACCTTAAGTCAGTGCCATTCACCTTAGGAGGATGAACAAGGGACAGAAAAGGGAGACGAAGGGAAAAATTAGACGAATTTAAAAAAGAATGCCATATAAGTTAAGTAGTTGAACAAAAGTAAACGGCACGCTTATTAACTTTTGTAAAAGTCAGCGATCGCCTTTGGCACTAGCCAAGCTAATCGTTGAAAGCGCACCGATATTTTCATGAAACTTAACATAGTTAACCTTATTTAGGGGCTGCTGAATAAGTCTTGTGGTGGGGAGAGGGAATAGGGAATAGGCTTTCTTGCAATAGTTTCGCAATAGTTTCAACCCTCTGTTGAGGTGAAATTGGGCGCTTAGGTCGGCTGGCAATCCCAGGATGCAAGAGTGTGGTAGTCTAAAAACCTTGCACTTGTTGGGTATGAAAATGGCTTGAAACCCAAATCTTGTCTATCTTCCACACTCATGCATCAAGCCCTATTTATGTCCGACTACTTATCTATGAAGTAGGCGTTGAGGCAGTCGTCGATTCCGTTTCCGCACCCGTCGAGAATTTCTGGGTAATCCAAACTGTCAAAATGTGAGACAACAATCCAATCGGTCCAGCAAATAAACAGAGAACCAGAGAATGAACGGTCCACAACCCAGTCCGTTGCCCTTCCCAGTAAATCCACCGCCCCACAAACAAATCCAAGACTAAAAAATGAGTCCATCCGGCGGCGGCGATGATTTCGTCTCCAAAGAAGCGGGCAATATCAGCCAGTTGGGGATTGGATAAGGCTTGGGCAGATTCGGGTGTAAGGCTGTTGGCGAAGAAGTAGATGTACAACCCCGCTAATGGGACAAACGGCAGATAGGATTCCATCACTTTTCGGGTAATCCCCCAGTTAGGAAGCAGAATCATCAGTAACCAGAAGGGTAAAACGAATAGATTTGCGATGGTAAAGAGTAGACTCGGTGTCATAACGTTAAAACAAATGAAGCTTAATAAATAATACGTTATAAACAGGAGAGTGGGTAAATTTATGTTACGATTTTGATCGGCATAAGTGACATATTATTTCGTTTGGAGCCAGCAGAGGAGCAGTCTATGAGTTCTTGGCGCGATCGCTTCAATAAACTGAGTGGCAAAACCCGACTGGTTGTCTGTCGGTTATTTGTGCATTTAAGCGGGACAGAAGTCGCACCGTTATTGGGAGTGCTGAATCGGGCGGCGCGAGATGCGGTGGAATCCGACGGAGACTTAGGCATTCTCGGCGAAGGACTGGTGGATATTTGCCAGAACCTCTTACAGTACAATACCTATTGGCAATCGGCGGCGAATGAAGGGGATGTGTTTTGGGATGAAGGGGAGGCGGGAGATTATGTGAGTGAGTTATTTACTGACTCGGCGCAACGGTATTTGAGTGAGCCTGACTTCAATGGGTGTTCATCGGAGAATGAACCGCTATCTTTGCCCGTCACTCGTAATTTAATTGTGATGATTACTGTGGCGGTTGAAGGGGAAGTGCCGGAATTGGAAACCAATTTGGCAGATATAGAGGCACTAGAAGAGGGTCTCAAAGCGTTAATTAATCTCCATTACCAGGGACGCTTGCGAGCTATCCAAGTTCACTTTTCTCCGGCTCAATTTGGCGATGAATTAACTGATGAACAACTGTTGGTGAATTTTCCAGAACTGATTCCTCTGTAAGGCGGAAATCGGTTCTCTGTTTCTTTTAAGTGGGTGGACAAAATTAAATTTAACGGTTGAGATTAGATTATACATAAAGACGAGTTTTGTTGTTCCGTTATTGGTGGGCAGGGCGGGTTTTGTTGTTCCGTTAGTGGTGACTAGCTGTCTTTAGTCCCTAAACCCGCCCCTACGATTGTCCCTAAACCCGCCCCTACGATTGTCCCTAAACCCGCCCCTACGATTGTCCCTAAACCCGCCCCTACGATTGTCCCTAAACCCGCCTCTACGATTGTCCCTAAACCCGCCTCTACATTCAAAACTCACGCGCCATGCCCTAGAAGGTCGTGAAGGGTTCTGTAGATGCTTCGCTTCGCTCAGCATGACAGATTCTACCTTAGACTGCAACTTGGGATTAACGCTATTGTGGTCGTGTCCTTTCACAAAGTTTAATGTAATTAAGCGCCGCTCTATCGCGCCAATTAATTGCTACAATATGTTCAAATATTCTCAAGGCTACATCAATTTTATTTTGATTAAAATTAACGATTCCTGCTTCAAATGTGGTTTTAGTATTTTCTTTGAATTGGATGATATACTCCGGTTCCGCATCAAAAATTTCAAAGACTGGAACCAAATGTTTTTTGCCTTTAACCTGTACCTGACCGATAAATCGATAGTGATATTGACTTTGATCCTCTAAACAAAACAAAGTATAACCACTAATTAAAATTGATGCCCCGTAGATTTTGGTCAAATCTTCTAAGCGTGATGCTAGGTTAACCGTATCAGAAATGACTGTAGTTTCCATGCGCTGCTGTTCGCCAATGGTTCCTAACATCAAACTGCCTGTATGTAAGCCAATGCCAATGGTAATCGAGGGATACCCTGCTTTTTCGCGATCGCGATTATAGCGTGTCACCTGTTTTTGGATTTCAATCGCCGCTTTTAAGCCATCATCGGCAGTCTGGGGAAACAGTGCCATGATGGCGTCGCCAATGTACTTATCAATAAACCCCTGATGCTGACGGATAATTGGTCCCACTTGTTTTAAATAAGAATTGAGAAAGTTAAAATTCTCCTGGGGAGACATACTTTCTGATAGAGTCGTAAAGTTGCGAATATCCGCAAACATAATCGACATATCCTGCTGCACCTGATCCCCCAAGCGCACATCCAAAATGCTTTCATAGCCCAAAAAGCGGAGGAATTCCTGGGGAACAAAGCGCCCATAGGCTCTATTGATATTCGATAGATGTAGGTGAGTCTTAATCCGGGCAATCAGTTCATGCTTAGAAATCGGTTTAGTTAAATAATCATTCGCGCCCAAACTCAACCCTTCCACTAAATCTGAGACTTGTTCCTTCGCCGTCAACATAATAATTGGCACCTCCGTGGCTGGGAAGCGTTCGCGGATTTTTTGGCAGACTTCGTAGCCTGACATTTTGGGCATCATAATATCCAGAATCACCAGATCCGGTTTAAATCCCTGCTCAAGTTTGGCTAAAGCCTCCATACCACTGGTAGCTTGAACAATGGCATAATTATGTACAGATAAGTGATTCGTCACCACCTGCAAATTAATCGGTTCGTCGTCTACCACTAAAATCGTGAATTCGCCTGTTTTAGACATCAGAGGCAACGGTTCACTGGGAAAAGGATGACTATAGTCCCGTACTTTAGTGATATCCGTCCTGTATTCTGATGAAGATGCAATCGGTTGGGAACTGAGGGGAAGTGTGAAAACAAATTGCGACCCTTGACCCAATTCTGACTCAACTCGAATCCTACCACCGTGAAGTTCAATCAGTTGTTTGGTAATACTTAATCCTAATCCTGTCCCCCTAGAGGGATGGGAAACCGAGGCGTTCAGTTGCTCAAAGGATTTAAAAATATCCTCGAATTTATCCGGGGCAATCCCAATCCCCGTATCCGCCACCGTTATTTCTGCCATATTTTGTTGCTGGGTGGCTGACACGGTAATGGAACCTGATTCGGTAAACTTAATCGCATTTCCCACCAGATTGTACATGATTTGTTGCAACCGATTTTCGTCGCCATCAATACCAGGGAAATCTTTAGGTATCTCATTGTTTAAGTCAAGAGATTTACCCTGAATCAGGGGGCGAGATAGGGTAAGGACTACTTCCGTGATTTGGCGAAAGTCCACTGATTTGCAGTGTAATTTGATATCTTGGTTTTTCAGTTTGGCGAAATCCAAAATATCATTAATTAGACTGTGCAGGCGCTTCCCACTCGAGACAACCATTGCCAGATTCGCGATTTGCAGGGGAGATAGGGAACCCGCCGCCCCATCGATGAGGGATTCAGCAATGCCAATAATGCCATTCAGGGGAGTCCGTAGTTCGTGGGAGGTATTGGCTAAAAACTCATCTTTGAGTTGGTCTAGGCGCTGCAACGCCGCATTTTGTTGTTCTAAGGCTTGGGTAAACTGAATCCGTTCCGCTTCAGCTTGCTTGTGAAGACTGATATCTTGAAACGCCGCGATCGCATAAACAATTTCACCCTGTTCATTATAGATGGGAGTTGCCCAGACTTCCAAGGGAATCACTTGATCCCCGCGATGAATTTCCAGATTATCCACGGTGACTTGTTCCCCCCGTAAGGCTCGCACGATGGGGTTTTTCTCGGTGGGATAGAGTTGATTGGTTCCCGCGACGTAGACTTGATAAACTTGGGATAACTCTTCAACCGTTGTACCCGGTATCATCCCTTTTCCGACAAGTTGTTGCGCCCGTTGGTTTGCATAGTGGGATTGACCCTCAGCATCAATGACAAATAAGCCTACGGGTACAGCTTCTAGAAATTGCGCCAACTGTCTCTCACTTGCCCATAACGCCTCTTGGACGCGCTGGCGCTCAATCACTTCTTGGCGTAGATTTTCTAATAAGTCGGCTTGTGCCTGTTGTGCCAAATACTCCTGCTGTTGCGCGGCTTTGAGCTGTTTTACATGGTTTAGGGTTTTATGGGTGGTAATGTCTAAATCTTGGAAATCAATGGGTTTAGTCAGGAAATCAAAGGCGCCCAGATTCATGGCTTTGCGGATATTTTCCATATCCCCATAGGCAGAAAGAATCACAGCTTTAGTGGTGGGATAATCTTGGGCGAGGTGTGTCAGCAAGGTTAAGCCATCCATTTCGGGCATATTAATATCGGTTAAAACCATATCAATATCCGGTTGGGCGTGCAGTTTTTCCACAGCATCTACACCATTACGGGCAAAAATAAACAGGAGTTCCTGACGCCGAATTTTTTTTCTAAATTTCTGGCGGATTAGGAGTTCTAAATCAGGTTCATCATCGACAACCAGTATTTTTGCTGGCATGGTTTTTGCCTGATAAGGATTGACTGTAGAGACGCGCCATGGCGCGTCTGGGGAGATGGGGGAGATGGGGGAGATGAGTAAGTTAACTCAAAACTCTACCTTACCTATTGCCCATTGCCCATTGCCCATTTCCTGTTCCCTGTTCCCAATTCCCGATTCCCTGTTCCCTGTTCCCTGTTCCCTGTTCCCTGACCAATAACCAATCACTGCTGCTTAAGAATAAGTAAGGTGATATCATCATGAACTTTCTGGTTTCCAATATGCTGCCACACCTGGTCAATAACCGCCTGTTTAATCTCACAGGCTGACTTGTGCCAGTTGGTGCTTAAGACTTGACACAGCCGTTCTAGTCCATATTGCACCCCATTAATATCTTCGGCTTCAGTAATCCCGTCGGTATAAAGGACAACTCCATCACCGGGATACAACTGTACTGTCGCTTCCGCCACAAAGTCGGCAATCGCCTCTGCCAAACCAATCGGGAACCCCAAATCAATCGTATCAATTCGCTCAATCCTACCTTCAGAGCGTAGCACAATCATTTGTTCATGTTGTCCACTCACCGTTAGAGTCCCCTGATGATAGTCAATTAAGGCGAGGCTTAAGGTCTTATCGCAGCGCATTCGGTGCAGGTTGTGGTAAATCGTTTGGTTGAGGGTACTTAAAAAATTAACCGCGTTTGTCTCATTATTGACCAGCAATGTCCGCACCGCTGTTTGTACCATCAGCATCAGGACACCACTGGCTAACCCATGACCCGTGATATCGCCGATGCCAATTTTCACCCTGCCATTGTGTTGCAGTACGTCGTAATAGTCTCCCCCAACTTCATCGGCTGGTTGCATATACCCAGCGATATCTAATCCCTGAATTTGACGCAGTTCTGTCTCTGTGGGTAACAGCATTTGTTGCAGTCGTCGGGTAATATCGAGTTCGGTACTCAGGCGGAGGTTTTCGGCTTCTAAACGCTTGAGATAATTTTCTTGGGCTAATGCCTGTTTAATTTGCTGAACGTGCTGAAGGGTTTTGTAGGTGGTAATTTCTAAGTCTTGAAAATCAATCGGCTTAGTGAGAAAGTCAAATGCCCCCAAGTTCATCGCCGCTCGAATATTGTCCATATCCCCATAAGCGGACAAAATCACAGCTTTAACCATAGGATAATCCGCCGCCAGCTTCATCAGCAACGCTAACCCATCCATGTTGGGCATATTAATATCGGTTAAAACCATATCAATATCAGAGTCAGCCTGTAGCTTTTCCAGGGCGTGCAAACCATTACAGGCAAAACTAAACTGGAGTTCTTGTCGCCGAATCTTTTTTCTAAATTTTTGACGGATTAGGGGTTCTATGTCGGGTTCATCATCGACAACCAGTATTTTGGCTGGCATTGGTTTCTAGTCGGCTAATTTGTTGATAAATTAAAGATTTTTTCTTTGAGTTGGTCAAAGTCAACGGGTTTATGAATATAATCATCGGCTCCGTATTCTTGGGAAAGGCGATAGTTTTCGTCGTCGCCGTAAGCCGTAATCATAAAAACTTTTAAGTTGGGAAATTTTGTTTTGATTGTTTTAAGTAATTCTAAGCCGTTGATCTCCGGCATATTAATATCTGAAAGAATCAAGACAACACAATTTTGTTTTTTACTTTCCATTTCAAGATAGTAGAGGGCTTCCTTGGCTGAGAAAGCAAAGTTAAATTCAATTTTGCCTTGTCTGATCTCTTTTCTAAATCGTTGTCGAAACAACAACAAAACATCTTTTTCATCATCGACTACCATGACTTTCATCATTTTTACCTCTCAATCAATATGGATTAAGATAAGCTGTTCGGCATTAAACCCTTAATCTCAAGAATTGCGAAATTTTTGTCTGTCGTGGGATCATCTTGATCGTGACTAAACATCTTGCTCACGACCTCTACCCACTTTAAATACATAACAGCTTAAAGGCTGAGAGTAAAGGGCAACCTGATTAATTATAGGGTAGTTTGGGTTCGTAGTCAGGGCTTTAGCCCTTCAAGACGCGCCATGGCTAGAATTATCGGGGCAAAATCAGCTTAAACTCAGTATACTCGCCCAATTCAGTGGCTACCTGAATCTCCCCTTGATGCTCTCCCACAATGATATCGTGACTAATGGATAATCCCAACCCTGTTCCTTGACCTGTGGGTTTGGTAGTAAAGAAGGGGTTGAATATTTTATCTCGGATGTCCGCCGGGATGCCATTGCCATTATCTCGGATGCGGATTTCGATTTTATCGCCTAGATTTTTGGTAGTCACGGAGAGTGTGGGAGTAAAGTCTGTGTCAACAGCTTTTTTCTTGTCATGGGCTGCATAACAGGCATTATTGATGACATTGAGGAAGACTCGACTGATATTCTGTGGCACAATATTAATTTGACCAATGGTGGAGTCATAGTGGGTTTCAATGGTGATGTTGAATGAGGAATCTTTGGCACGCATTCCGTGATATGCCAGATTAACATATTCGGCTAGAAGTGTGTTGATATCGGTGAGTTGGCGTTCGTTCCCTTGACTCCGTGAATGCATTAGCATACCACGCACAATATTGTCAGCGCGTTTGCCATGTTCGTTAATTTTTTTAACGTTTTGTCCTAAGTCGCTAAGAATTTCTTCGATGTATTCGGTGCTTTCGGGATCTAATCGTTCTTTTTGACTGTCAAGTTCTTCTAAAAGTTCTTCGGTTAACTCAGCCGATAGTTCGGCGAAGTTATTGACAAAGTTTAAGGGATTTTTAATTTCATGGGCAATCCCGGCGGTTAATGCACCGAGGGAGGCGAGTTTCTCTTGGGCGATAATTTTATCTTGGGTGGCTTTTAGTTTTTTCAAGGTGACGGAGAGTTCCTGGTTTTTGTCTTGGAGTTCCTGGGTTCTTTCATCGACTTTAATTTCCAGGTTACGGCTGTAGGCTTCGAGTTGTTGGTAGAGGCGAGAATTTTCGATGGAGATGGCGGCTTGGGCGGACAGAATGTTTAAGGTTTCGACTCGTTCGGGTGTAAAGGCGTCGGTGGTGAGGTTATTTTCTAAGTAAAGAATACCTGTCAGTTTGCCTTGATTGAGGAGGGGGGTGCAGAGGATGGATTTGGGGTGAGTGGTGACGATATAGGAATCGCGGGTAAATTGTCCTTCATGGGTGGCGTCATTGAGGACAATATTCTCCTTCGTGTGGATGACGTAGTTAATGATAGCGGTTGACAGCAGGGGCAATTGGGTGTCAGGATCAACAGCATCTACAGGACGCGATCGCAAAATATTAACGGCTTCTGAATCGACGATACCTTCGGCTTCAATCACCCATTTCCCTGGCTCAGTCTCTGGCTCAATTTGGGATTGTAAAATCAGAAACCCTTTTTGTGCGCCTGCATTTTCTATAGCAATGTTCATCAGTTTGGCGAGTAACTTATCCAGCAGAATTTCACTGGTGAGGGTTTGCGAGGCTTTCATCACCGTTGACAAATCCAAGGCTTGAGCATCACCCCCCGATGTAGAAATTCGGGTGCTAATCCCTTTACCCTCACTTCGATGGGTTGCACCGACTAAGATTTGCGGATAGTCTGCTTCCAAGGCTTTGACTTTAGCTTTAGCACCCCAGCGCGTGTAGCAATGGTGGGCGTTTTTCAGGTAGAGTTGACCGATCTCCTCTCTACCTAGGGAGAAATAGAACTCCGCCGCACGTTCATAAGCGATGGCTTCTTCGTGGATGAACCCTTGTTCCCTAGCACCACGAATCGCGCGATCGTAACATTCCATTGCGTGGATTTGTTGATCCAAAACTCGCGCTTTTTCCGCTTCCACGAGTTCGTATTTATTGTAATAGTTAGCTGGAGCATATTCAGCCCATTTTTTGAGCTGTGCTTGATTGGATAAAACTTTTTTTAATTTTTCTTGTTGTTTCTGTTCATCAGATTGAAGACAAAGAGCCAAAAGGGTAAGAGAATAGTAGAAATTGTGTTGAGGATAAATCAGATAGGCGGATGAACTTTCGCCATACGGGTCACCCTGTTCTGCTGCTTTAAATGCCTGATTGTACTGATTGAAGCCATAAAATAAAACTGTTTTGGCTAAACAGGTAATAAAAATTAGCCAGTGGTTCTCACTCTGAATCCATTCTTGCAATAGAGTATCATCGTCTTGATGGGAATTGCTGAAAATGGTTCCCCATTTACTTGGGTCTTCTTCTAAGAAACCCAAGCCAATTTTTATCGAGGCTTTGATGTAATAGATAGAATAATCTTGCTTGAGTCGCACAATCAAATCATGATACTCTATGTAGTTAGACTCAAACTCTGCCAAATTGTAACCAGAAAATATGGGAAATAGGCAACAGCTCACGGCATGATAACAAGCAGTTGGTAGGTCACCAACTTCTAGGGCGATGTGAACACCTTCCTGTATTTGTTCAAGTTTTATCGCCCTATACGGCTCTTTCCAATGCCGAACAAATGCGTTATTGTAATGGGTGGTTAGTGCTTTAAGTTCTCGAACATTAAATTTGTCCAACAATCTTAAGGACAATTGACCAAACCGATATCCAGTCTCAATATCTCTCATCGCGCCACACAGAAGCTGAGCATAAAAAATATAGACGCCAGCCGCTAAATGAGGATTGCCATATTCGATACAGAGCTTGACTGATGTTAACGTTATCAGCGGATACAATAGAGGATTGGTAACAATTACAGCATCGGTGACAACGATTAAAATTCTTATGGCTGCAAGTTTATAGGGATCGGTCATCTCTGGTAGATTTATTAAGTCTTCAATCTGTCTATCACCCAACAGTAACTCTATGGATTTCTGTTCATCTTTAATTATTTTGTGACTTGTTTTTTTGGGAAAAAATATGCCAAGCTTTGCCAAGACATCAAGGGCTGTATTTATCTCCGACTGAAACTGAAGTTGAGCATGATAGGATTGAATTTTTAGCTCATATACCTTAACTTGATCGAGAATTGTTTTGGCTTGTTCTAGGACAATATTAGCAATATTTTGCGCGGCTTTGAATTGGGTATTTACGACCTTCGCCTCCACAGTTTCTACATAAAGTTCTAAAGTCAAGTCATAGTGATTTGTCCAGCTATCGGATGCCAGAAGTCCTAGACCCATCTCTAAGTAACTTAGGGCAGGTTCATAAGCCGCCGCCGCCTTTGCTTTCTTTCCAGCTATTAGATTTAATTGCGCTAAATTATTCCGTTCTGCCTGATGACTAATTAATTCAGCACCGATATTCAGTGAATTAACGATATCAAAAATATTTTCTTCTAAATTCTCTGGATTTGTATTTTCCAGTAATAATTTGCCCACTTCTAGGTGAACTTCTTTTTTCTGGGCTTCTGGAATCAATGCATAAGCGGCTTGTTGAACTCGGTCATGCAAAAATTTATAAGCAGTGGAGGATATATCCTGGTCGCGGATAGCCGACAAGTCTTCATCCTCTCTATTCGACTCATGATTGTTTTGCCAAAGCAGAGGAATTTTATAATCCTTACTTAGAGGCACAATCAAGCCTTCCTGAACAGCCGCCCAAAGGTCTTTTGCCGTGTCTGACCATGATTTTTTATGGACAATAGAGAGAACCCCTAAATTAAATTTATTGCCAATGCAGGCGGCTAACTTCAATGTTGTTTGCGTATGATCATCAAACGTTTTAATTTTATCAATCATTAATTCAACAACGTTATCCGTTATTCCCACCCCGCGAATTTGTTCAATATCCCACTGCCAGCACCCCAACGTTGAATTAAACAGAAAGAGTTTTTTATGATGCAGAGACTTAAGTAACTGCGTCAAGAAAAATGGATTGCCGTTGGTTTTATTTGCCAGTATCTCAGCCAGAGGTGTTGACCGTTCCGGCAAGCAGTTAAGGGTGTCGCTAATCAACTGGTTGACATGATCAACCTGTAAAGGAGAAAGGGTAATAGTGCTTGTTTTTGCCCCCATTTTATTGATCTGTTCCCAGGTCACCATCAGCGGATGAGTGGCACTCACTTCATTATCGCGATAGGCACCAATCATCAATAAATATTGGCTATCCGGGTCAGTGATCAGTAACTCAATTAGCTTCAACGATGCTGAATCTGCCCACTGTAAATCATCGAGAAAAATAACCAGGGGGTGTTCTTTCTTCGTAAAAACACCAATAAAATTTTGAAAAACTAAGTTAAAACGGGTTTGGGACTCAGTTGCCCCCAACTGAGGCACTGGCGGTTGTTTGCCAATAATCCGTTCGACTTCAGGAATGACATCAATGATCACTTGACCATTACGCCCTAGGGCATCTAACAACTTCTGCTTCCAAGTTTTTATTTGGGTGTCACTTTCTGTCAAAAGCTGGCGAATTAATTCCTGGAATGCTTGAATTAAGGACGCATAAGGAATATTGCGTTTAAATTGGTCAAACTTACCGGAAATAAAATAGCCTCGCTGTCGGACAATCGGCTTTTGCACTTCATTCACTAACACTGATTTACCGATACCTGAATAACCCGCCACTAAGATCAACTCAGTTGCTCCTTCACTGACTCGATCAAAGGTATCTAAAAGTTGATGAATTTCTGCCTCCCGACCATAGAGTTTTTGTGGGATTTGAAACTTATCGGAAATATCTTGTTGACCGAGAGAAAACTGGGAAATTTCACCGCTAGTGCATAGTTGATGCCAACAATTTTCTAAATCTGCCTTTAGTCCCCAAGCACTTTGATAGCGATCCTCTGCCGTTTTTGCCATCAGTTTCATGACAATATCTGAAACCGCTTTCGGTATTTTCCCTGTACCCCTGTCCAGAAGATCGGGTGGTACAGGTTTCTTAGCAATATGACAATGTACCAATTCCATAGCATCCTTTGTTTCAAAGGGGAGTTGGTGAGTCAGCAGTTCATAGAATGAAACACCCAGGGAATAAAAATCGGTGCGGTAATCAATGGCTCGGTTCATTCTCCCGGTTTGTTCCGGTGAAATATAAGCTAACGTTCCTTCTAAGTGATCAGCATTACGGATTGTGGGGTTCTCCTGTAACAAAACAGTAGAAATACCAAAATCAATAATTTTGAGCTGTCCCGTTTTGGGGTTATAGACGATATTAGATGGGTTAATATCCTTGTGGATGATATTAGCAGCATGAATCGCGCCCAAACTCTCAGCTATCTTAATGGCAATAGTCAAGAATTCGTCCAGGGGAAACTGGCGCTCTCTCGTCAAGAACTTTAAGGAGTCGCCGCCAAAATCCTCCAACAGCATGACGAGACTATTCTGATATCGCAGTAAGTGATAGGCTTTCACCACACCCTCCTGATTCAGAGAACGGGTAATTTCATATTCCTGCTTATATCGGGTCAATTCTTCTGGAGTGGGATAATCGGCTTTAAGAATCTTAAGAATCAGGGGGTGATGATCGCGATCGCGGATAGCTCGATAGACTAAGGAATTTGCACTTTCGTAGAGTTGGGCGCTAATTTGATAACCAGTAAGGGTATTCATCGTGGGAGTTGCAGCAGATGTGTGGTTATAGATGTTATAAAACAAGGTGCGTCAGCAACAGCTTAACGCACCCTCACCTGTAGTTATACAGATTGTCTTATTCTAGTCCGTAAAAACGAACGGGATTATCCCAAAGGATCTGTTTTAGGGTTTTCTGGGATAGTCGCTCCTCCAGCACCAGCATTTTCTCCACAATATCCATCTGATGATCGATATGAGGGTAATCTGTACCAAACAGGAGGTTATCGCCGCCGATAGACTGAATCACCCAATCCAGATAAGGTTCAGAAGGTTCAATCGCGACAAAGCACTGGCGACGAAAATACTCCGATGGCTTCATTTTCACATTATCTTGTACCTCCCAGTACAGATTCTCATATTCTTCATCCAGTCGCCACAGCCAGTAGGGGAGCCAACCACAACCAGACTCCAGAAACCCTACTTTGAGATGGGGATGACGCTCTAACACGCCGCCTTCCATCAGAGCCAACATTGCCATCATCTGTTCCATAGGATGAGAGCAGGCGTGTATACCAAATTCCGTGTTAAATCGATCCACTCCTGTAACCGACAGGCGACTATGAGCCGCCCCATGTAAACCGACAGCGATTCCTAATTGTTCACACTTTGTCCAAAACGGTTCGTAGGCGGGATCACTTAACAGTCGCCCCTTAATTGGGGTAGGGTGCAAGAAGACAGCTTTCCAGCCAAACTCAGCGATGCGTTCCAGTTCTGATACCATGGCTTCAGGAGCATGAAGATTAATCGCTCCCACACCTTGAAGAAGTTGGGGATCATAACTACAAAAATCTCGTAACCAATTATTATAAGCGCGGGTAAATGCGCCAGCCAATTGCGGTTGCATCGTATCAACCCCAAAAACCCACAGTCCAGAGTTTGGGTACACAAACGAGACATCAACCCCCATCTGTTTCATGGCTCGGACATGAGACTCTGAGTCAAAACCATTAAGTACAGCCATTGGATGCATCTCCATCATTTGCTGTGTCGCTTCCCGGCGAAAGTGATCCGATATTTTATTAATAATGGCTTCACCTTTAATTTTCATGTCCGGCGATGGTGCAAAGCTTTTAAATGCTGGTTCCAGGTACTTCGCCCACATATCGGGGGGTTCGGTGATATGAGAATCAACATCAACGATTTGATATCCGTTAAACATAAGCCTCTAAGTTAGGTAATTTGCATTACATCCACATCGGAAACGGGTTAAACTGATGTTCCAGAAGCGGTTCTGGCAACCAACCTAATTGCACAGGAACCTGATCAAGTCGTCCTGAACCTAGACGTTTCCACCAGTGGCGCATTCCCGGAACAATCACCTTGACAACTTTCAAGCCGATATCAATACGAGTTTGATCCAGTACCAACATTTCCATCCCCTGTTGCTCAACGATTTTCTGACAGGTGATGATATCTTCTAGCAGGTCATCATTGCTAACTTGGGGATAATCTGCCCATACTTTTGCTGCAACCCCTTCATCAGGTGCTAAATAAGACTGATTGTTCACTGTCGCCGTTTTCCACCAGTTTATAGCCAGGGGATCAGCCGTCGCCGGATATTGGGTACTGCCATCTGCATTTGCCGATAAAACCCCAGGCAGGATTTGGTTAAGTTCGGTTAAGGCTCTTTGAATTGCCAACTTCGGATCAAAATGAGCGCCGTACCCTAAAACAATATCTTCCACGTCGCTATCGGTACGGCGAGTAATGGCGGCAAAAGCGGGAATACCCAAATCATTGGTAATATCCAGAACCCAGAGTTCACGATTCAGGGTTTGGTAATAGTCCTGAAGCTGTTTAAAATAAGGCTCGCTGAAACTGTCCAAATCAACCTGGGGTCTATTAATCTGGTTGTACCACCACAAGGCAACACAATCCCGCTCCACCAACTCCATAAACCCTTGCAAAATCGCCTCTTCTATCGTATTCCCAGCCGCACAACCATTGGAATCTGCCCAACAATCGGGTTTTTCCGGTTTAGGATAGCCATAATAACAGTAAGCCGTGGGCAGATATTTAAACCCTTGATTGGTTAATGACCAAACTGGAGTCCATTCTATTTCTCGTTCCTCGTCAAAGGGTTCTGGAACCCTTTGAAACCAACCTGAACAGTGCTGATTCCATTCCTGGCGGTTGTCGTATTGCTGTTGGCTAAAATTCATACAGGCATTGGGATGAATCGCTTTATCCCCCAGTTTTTGGTAACTGGATGTTTGCCGGATTTCGTCTCCTTGAAAGACACCAGAATACCGTTCAATCGCTTCGCCAAACGCACTTGCCTGGGCTTGGATATCGGTTCGACCTTTCCCCGCACTTCTACCTCCAATATTTTGGCGTAAGGCGTTCAAGTCATCAAACATTGTGGCAAAATGATGCCGCGCCAAATACGTATGGGTCAAACCCTCTGACCCTTGGTAGAGTTTACGGAGTTCTCGTACTACTCCTGTCAGGGGACTAATCTGATGTTGATGGTTTCTCAGGGTTTCTTCGGGAGAAAAACAACGATGTCCACCGTCTGTGGTGAATGTTTTTTTGCGGTGTCCCAGGACAATGGGCAAGGGTTTACTCTTAAACTGATTTAAGATGACACCACAACTGGGACATTGGGGACGCTTAACGAGGATATGATTTTGGGTTTCTAGAGAGAGAGGATCATGGGTGACTAATACGCCTTCTAATCGTTTATTCTCTCCCTGGACAATCCATTTAAACAGTTCAGTGGCTGCCATTCCCAACCCAGTTTGTAAGGTAGCGGGAAGAGAACCAAGTGGGGGGATTAAGCGATGAGAAATATCGTTGTGTCTTCGGATAAATTCAGCAACGGGTCTATTCCCTCGCAATCGTTGCGCTAAACAGTCCCAGCATCCAGTTTTTCCCGGATAAAATATAGGACCGACCCAAAGGATTGTTCCTACTGGTTTGACTAGCATCCAAGGGCGCGATCGCTCTAAGGCTTTTTGATTGAAACTCTCTAGATCTTCTTGCAGATAGTCATTGGTTAAAATGACTTCGATATCGCCGTCTTCAGCGACTTTGATATCTAGGGATTCCAGAGAAGAAATGAATTCCGATGTAGGCAGATTATCCCCAAAGCTTTTTACCGCTACTTTCGTCGTTTGTAAGCGACGGTAGGCTGCTGTGGGATCGATATGCAAATGTTCGCAGAAGATCGTAAAATCAGACGGCAGGGACTGCTCATTGTCTACAATGTAACCCTTCTCAGCCATCTGCATCAAGACATAGCGACTTTTGACGCTGGCATTGAGAGTATCTTGAAAAAAGGTTGCCGCTTCTGCTAAAGATTCTTCCTCTGGTAATAGCTGGAGTTGAATTTTCTCAATAATATCCTCGGTCGTATGATTTCCATCTAGCCAAGGTGTTAGCTGTTGAATGAGGTTGTCGTGAAGCCAAAAAGAACCTCTTTCTGATAAAAAAAATACAGTTTCTTTCTCGCCGTTTTTAACTAAATAATGAGCTTTAAACTTCGGCTTTTTTAACATATTTTTGTTCGATTTAAGCCAATTATGTTTTCTCCACAAATTCCTTAAATTTAGACTTCGTAAAGAGGTAGAGTGCCACCTCTTTACAGACTCCTTCCGTTAATTAGATTCAACCAAGTTATGCTCTAGCAACATGTTGGTGGGATATAAGGATAAGGAGGAAACACGGTATAGGTTTTACCGTCATGTTCGCCGATTAGCAGGTTGCCCTGTTGGTCTGTAACATCTTGCGCCACCCAATCTTCTAGTTGTTCTAAAGTAACTGTTGATTCCCCTAACGCAGGTCGTGGCGGATAGGGGATAACGATATTAAAGTATTTCTCTTGATTGAAATAGGGTTGTTTTATATCATCAAGTGAACCTTCCCAAGTTTTCCAGTCTATAAAGAAGCTATACACTTGAGTTAATTCATACTCATCAAATATCGGTAACTCATAGTCATTAAAAATCGAAAGCAGGAGTTTGCCGAACTCTCCCGTTCCGTCATCGCCTAACAACTGTTTTAATTTACCGTCAGCCGAGCCATCCTCTCCTCGAGGATCAATAAAAATGTTCTTGAGTTGTAGCGCTATCTCATCTCCCATCCATGAGCGGGCAACGAGTTGGGAGAGTTGTTTGCCTTGTTTCATCAATTGATGAACAAACTGTTCGCTCGGATGAGAGGTAACTTCTTTTTTTTCTGTCTTTACTTGTTGCCAATTTTCCAGAAAACCCTTGGTTATTTTCATTTGTTATCTCCGTTATTATTTTGCCTTATGTTACCTTGATCAATGGGTAGAATTTGTTAACGAATTAGTCCTAGCCCGGATGATATCGCTAGGATTAAATTTTTGTCAAGGTAAAAATGTATAATCTTGAACCTTTAGTTTTAAGAATTGTTACATCATCAGCAAATGCTCTAAAACTTACGCTTTGACCGAAAACCTGCGATCGCCTCTGACATTTTTGTTTCAAAACCCTTGTTGGGTGGTCTGTTGATCAATATAATACTGGAGTTTATCCCGTAGCCGTTGCGCTGCTTGGTAAACATGCGATCGCCCCGTCGAACCTGACTTAACCTCTATCTCTGGTTGCTCACAAGGTTGAAGATAATAGCGCAGTCGGGTTTTCATCGCCCAAACCCCCATGGATGGGAACAGAACAAAGACAATCATCAAGGGCGATACCGGAAAAAACGGCAGCTTCACTCCTTTTGCCAATAGTTTCACATTCCACGCCCAGGGATGCAAGAATTCACTACCCAGACACACGACGGGTAAAATTGGCATCCGGTAGCGATCGCTCAACTGAATAAAGCTAGGATGAAAGGTTTGCAGTTGATAGCGGTTTGACCAACCTTTCCCAGGACCGCGCACACCTTCGGGAGCATAGAGTAAAATCGTTTTGTGCGTCACAGCATCCTCAAAGTCATCCCGTTGCGCCTGTACCCCCCCTAACGCTTTTGACCATGCAGGCGGTAACCACCAAATCATCCAAGGATGCTCAAATAAAACCACATTGGCTAAGGGTTGCACCACCCATCCTTGGGTTTTTCTCAATAAATATCCTAACCCCAAAAAGTCCCAGGGAAAACACATTCCTGCATGGTTCATCGCCACAATCAAGGACTGACTTGGCGGTAGATTCTCCTGTAGGTGTAATTCAGCCCGAAAATAATGGGTGATGATGGGGTCGAGAATTTCATCGCAGAATGCTTGTTGATAATTGGGATAAAATTCTTTGGCGTCTGGGTGAGGTGAACGACAACCCAAACGCAACCACCGAATGAGTAACGCTAAATAAAATCCGCCAGGAATTAGAAATAATCCATACTCCAGCCAACTCCACCCCTGGGGATCATCATGATAATGTTGCCAATGACGGTTGAACAAAATCAGCCAACCTGGAGGATACCAGAGGCAAAACCAATCAAACCAGCTAAATTGATAGGGACAAATCGAGGACTTTGACATAGATTTCCCTGGTGAGTTGGAATGCATAGCAGAAGCGTCTCATATCATGTCCGACCAAACCCCTTCTGCCCTGGAGCCTCCTGCCTTCTGCCTTGTCTGTACCGATAGTGTAATTATTCCACCGGAGATGATATCAGGAAACTCCCAATGGGGTATTGATGAACAATTTAATCATTCCTACTAAAGCCCCGATCAGCAGAACGAGAACCGATAGAGAATTAATTCCAAAACCAATACCGCGTTTCTCCGCCGCTGTATAATACCCCCAAGCATAAACAATTCGCCCAATCACCCAAACCGCACCAATTCCCGCCCCCCAAATGGGACTCACAAACAGGGAAAATAACCACAAACTGGGTAAAAATAACAGCAATTGTTCTGACGTATTTTGTTGTACGCGAAACACACGCTCAAAATTTTCCTCTCCTGAAATTTGAGGGGCAGGTACGTTATATTTTGCCCTGGCTCGACCCACATTGATTGTGAGAACTAAGTAAACCAAGAGAGTGGCAACGGTGGCTAAAGCGGGAAAAATTAGCGGTTTCAGTTCAATCATATCTTACTCCTAAGTAGTCAGACTTTCATTACAGTTAACAGTTGAGATTAGGGAACAGGAAGGAACAGTAACGAATGTCCTAACCTGGCTTAGTACTGCTATATAAACCGTTCAAAGTTTATTCATTGTTAAGTATTACTGATTTGTGCGATAAAATCAACCGCTCCTTTCGGGGATAACAGTTTGCAGTAGTGTTTATAGCTCAACGCCTCGAACAATAAGTTACCTGTTCTTAAATAAGGAGTCTCTAAGATATAGGATTGATTATTACGTTTTTGCCAAACGAGTTCAGCACGAGACCAGGTTAATCCAGTTAACTTCTGACTTTCCCGATAATCTATCGTAACATCGGCAGTTTGATAGGCAGTTTTGAGGCGATCATCGACATAATTATATGCCCAGCTTAACGCCAATTCGTTCATTGTCGAGTTCGATTGATGCTCCCCTAGAGAGCGAAACCCTAAATTAGCCGCATCAATGGGATGAGCGGTATTGATTTTGCACCAAACCTGTTCGTAATCAGCATTAACCTCATTCACAGAAGGAAAATAGGTGCTGGTGTAGATTGTGCCATTTTCCACCGTTGGCTTACTTTCCAGAAACTTGTCCAAACGGGTATAGATAGTATTGACGACATTATTTGAATTAATCGCGTCGTGAGGATAATTTTCGATTATCCGTTGAGCGTAGATACACCAGTTGGTTCTAGCTTCTTCAAGAGTAGATGCTTCAATTTTATGCATAGAAGTTACGCCAATACTGCTTGGATAAAACTGATCTCTCCTAGCCCCTCTTTTAGATCCCCCTTCCGTCCCCCTTTTAGATCCCCCTTCCGTCCCCCTTTTAGATCCCCCTTCCGTCCCCCTTCAAAAGGGGGAGACCAGAGGATGCTTCGCTTCTGTTGCACGGGGGAGACCAAAGGACAAATGACAAAGGACAAATGACAACTATAACCAATTCCCCACCAACACAAACGGCGCCCAGTATACCGGATTCTGATACTTTTTTTCCTTTAATAAAGAAACTTGAACGCGGCGCAGGGCTTCGGCTTTTGTCAAGGTTTTGTCGGTTAATTCTTGATAAAAACGAATCATTAAATCAGCCGTAGCCGCATCATTAACAAACCATAGCGTCGCCAAGGTACTACGCGCCCCCGCCCTCACCGCGACACCTGCTAATCCTAACGCCGCCCGTTTATCCCCTGTTGCAGTTTGGCAAGCACTGAGTACCAATAACTCAATGGGTTGGCGATCGCCTCCGGCTCGGGTTTGCAATAAGGTGTTCAGTTGATTGATGTTGAGGCGATTATCCCAGGTGAGAATAAAGGTATCTTCCAGTTTAGAACTAAACTGACCATGGGTGGCGAGGTGAACCACAGGAAACGGTACGGAATCAATTGCCTGTTCAATGGCGGTTGTGGTAAACTCCTGATTCAGTAGCAGTTGACCCGACACTTGAGCTTTAATTTGCTGTAATTCGGCTTCCACAAAGGGTAAAGCGGGTAACCCTTGGCGCGATTCAGAAAGTCCGCCGGTAAATGCAGAAATGTCGCCTCTTGTCAAGGGTTTGGGGTCTAAAAGTTGCAGTCCTGGGGTATAGGCGATCGCATATTTTTCAATCAGAAACTGGTTTCCATCGTGGAGAACCGCCATGGGTAAATTTAGCAGGGGACTATCTAGGACAAATACCAAGGTTTTCGCGCCACTGGCGGCTAAGTCTGACTCAATCGGGCGAATTAACCAATCATAAAGCTGTTGGGCTAGGGGTAAGTATTCCTCAGATGTCGCCCGACGATTCCCCTCCTTTACCAAAATTTGCGCCCGAAAAATGTTTTGTAAGGATTCAGGGATAGTAATTAGCTGTCCGCGATTGGGTTCTACACTTAGGGGAGAAATAGCGGTTCGCAGTTGGCTAAATAGATTGGAGTCTTTCCCTTGAGGTAGTTTTGTCCCGAAATGACGCAGGGGCGCATCGGGTAAGGATACTACCACATCCAAGCGATCGCCTAATACAATTGGGTAAATTACCGCTGCATTTTGATCCACCTCATCAATCACAATCCGGTTCGCATTTAAACAATCTTCCCGGAAGAAATTAACGAGTTCGGCTTGTTGCAGCGATTCTATCACATCGCGGGCTTGGGCTAAATCCTGTTGATCCGGATTATCAGTGGGTGAGGATAATAATAACCGCACCAATTCTCGGTAAATCGGTTCCACGCGATCGCGAAACGAGAATTGCACCTGAGAATTAATACTCACCAAATCTCGACGTAACGATTCCAGGGTATTCACGGCTGCATTATACGCCGCGATCGCACCGTCTCGTTCTCCCTGTGCTTTCAGCAGTCGTCCTAATTGCCATTGCCAATTATAGGCGATATCGGGGGCGTTAATTGACTGGGCGATAACTAACGCTTGTTCGGTTAACTCCTGGGCGTCGTTCCATTGTTGCGTTTGTTCATAAAGCGCTCCTAATTCACCCAGGGCGAGGGATTGGCTGCGGTTGTCGCCAAGCTGTTTGGCTTGTTCTGCTGCTATCACCAAAGACTGGGCAATATCGGATGGTTTAGCATAGTTCTGAGAGTGAAGTTTCCTCAGCGAACTTGCTAGATTAATTCGCGCTTCTATAGCAGTACGAGAGGCGGGGAGTTGACGAATTTGCTCCTGCAACGATTGAATAAAGTTTGGCTCAACAGAGAGACTTGGTGTAGCAACGATAAGACTCAGTTGATTAAGTTGCGCTTGAAGCCGCGTTGAGGAGTCTCCGGGACTACTATCCACCGCTTGTTGATAATAATTGAGCGCCGCTTCAATTTGTCCTTGCGATCGCGCCGTATTTCCTAATCCCAGAAAAGCTGCACTAATCTGTTGGGGGGATTGAATCGCTTGAGCCACCTGTAAACTTTGGCTTAATCGGTTTTGCGCGTCATCCATTGTCCCGACTAAGCGCAGCACATTCCCTAACCGTCTCAACCCAATCGCCTTTAGCGTCGAATCGGGTTGGTGTTGTAATCGGGGTTCAATGTCTTGCAAACTATCCACAGCACGGCGATACATTCCCGCCATTTGTAACGCTTGAGCTTGATTAATTTGACTGTGCAACACACCGACTTCATCCTCGGCTTTAGTATAACGGGCGATCGCTGTGGTAAAACTGTCTAAAGCAGCGTCTAGATTCCCTTGTGCCAGATACAATTGTCCTTGAACATTATAGGCGGCTCCTTGTAATGTCCAGGCGTCAGAGGTTTGGGCATTTTTGAGTAGGTGTAAGCTGGTGGTAATCGTATCCTGAGCATCTTGCCACTGTCCTAATTGTTGATAGGCTAAGGCTAAATTTGTCAATGTCATGGCTTGCCGCAAGGTATTTCCCTGGGATTGGAACCCATCGGCGGCTTGTTGTAACAGGTTGACAGCTTCTGTATACTGTCCCGCGTCGTAGTGGGTTTTTCCCTGTTGTACCAGAGTTGGGGGAGAAATAGCGTTGTGCGGGGTTGGCGGGAGAGTCGCCTGAGTAGCCGGGAGGTGAGTTAGGGTGGTGACACAGAAGGTTAAGACAGCCAGGAGAAGGTAAATGCGGCTGATTTGGCGTTTAATCCGTTGTCGAAGTATGATGAACATCTTCCCCATTTCATAAAAGTCCCTCCGCTGCGGGAAACCCCGTGTCCCTTCGCTTCGCTCGAGGGCAAGCTTTAGACCGGGGAGGAACGCACGGTAGCGGCTTTAGCCGCCTGCTGTCCCTAGGTATGATGTGGGTCGTTAATATACCTTTGAATGGTTGCTGCACGCTCCGTTACCTGCGGTTGAGAAAAAGTAGCTGTTTGTCCACAAAGAGGGGAGTTTCTTGAGTTCAGGAAACTCCTTTCTAAGATAGTTGGCACTTCGTCCTTTAAAAGCTCTCGCCACCTGATATATTGCATCTGTCGGATGGATCTCAACAAACAGATGAATAGGGTCTGGCGCAACTTCAATATCTCAAAAATTCTATCACGAATTTTGCCTACCAGCACTTTTTTGCGTCGTTTAGGTAGCCAGACCAAATGGACTACACATAAACCGATAGCATGATTATGAGTAGTCGGACTCGCATAAAACGGTACTGTATTAAGTGCAAGTAAATCGCCCTCAAACCCTTACTGTTCCCTGTTCCCTGTTCCCTGTTCCCTGTTCCCTAATCTAAACTGAAGATTACAAAAAAACAAGCAGATGCTTTAGGAATAGAAGCCTATACACGCCATAGTCCTTTGCTAGAAAAATGCTGTCTTCTTTTTTGAGGTAAGCGTAACGGCTTGAGATAATCCCGAATTTTCGCCTTAATTGAAGCCGCCGCCGATCGCGTAAACGTGACCACGACTAATTGTCGTTTACCATGAAGTTGATAGCGTGTGATCGCAATAGCCGCCGCGACAGCCATTCCCGTAGACTTCCCCGCACCTGGTACCGCCGACACCGCCAGAGAACTCCCCTGCCAATCTGCCATCGGTTGTTGTCCCTGACGTAAGCTATTCCGCAGGCGCTGCAATTCCTGTTTCCTGAAGGCAGTTAGGGACAGTTGTAAGGTGTTTTGAGTCGTGTTGGGATGATCTGGCATTGTTTAGGGGAAAAGTGATAAGTACTGAATGTTTTTAAATGACATAAGAGCGTTAGTCTACAGTCTAGTAATTTAGAGGAGACAGATGAAATGACCTTTGCCGAATCCCGCAGTGACACCGTTCCAGTTGAGCTTCCCAATGGGGCGATCGCTTTCTTTGAGGTGACAACGACGGGGCGAGAAGATGTCAGCTTTGACTCCAAGCAGTTTTAGCCTGTCGCTGATGCGATCGAGGGGGTGATGCCGATGATAGCCACGCCCCTGCAAAAAGTCAAACCCAAGAAGGCGACGGTAAAATTTGGCATGGAAATGGCGATCGAGGCTGGGCAATTAACGGCGGTGATTGTCAAAGGGTCTGGGAAAGCGAATCTGGAAATCACGTTGGAATGGGAAGCTCAATCTAAACCTTAAACGATGAGTCCGCTAGAGGATCTGCTAGAACAATGTACAGTGAAGCTCTCCATTCGCGGTCAAATGGGTTGGGGTACAGGCTTTTTTGTGGCTCCAGAATTGATTCTCACCTGCGCTCATGTGGTAAGAGCGAAGGGTAAACCTGTTCAAGTACGGTGGCAAAAGCAGGAGAATTGGTCAGAGGCGGTGGTAGAGGACTTACTCCCTGACCCTTATGATTTAGCGCTGTTGCGGGTGATGCTTCCTACTGATGCCAATCCGCCTTGTGTGTATTTGGATGAGGCGATTCAATCCCGTGATCCGCTCTATCTGTTTGGCTATCCTGATCAAGATTTTCCCAATGGCTGTCCGGTGACATTGAACTGTGAAGGGTTAACCGGGGATGAACCAGAGTTAATTAAGTTGGCTTTGGGACAGGTGCGACCAGGGATGAGTGGCGCACCCTTGCTGAATCAGCGAACGGGTAAGGTCTGTGGGATGGTCAAGTTTACCCGCGATCGCTCTTTCGATTTAGGGGGTGGAGCCGTACCAACTGCTGCGATTCTAGAGCAGTTTCCCCAACTGCGAGAGTTTCAGCAGCAGTTTCATCAACGCGATCGCCGCTGGCGGGATTTAGTTCTAAAGCAAACTGAAATCGATTTTCAGTCCTATTTGACTGCGAGTACGACCCGATATAAGCAGTGGTGGCAGCTTTACACGTTGACCGATGCCGAAGGCAAACAACGCAGCCAAAGTGAGGTGAAATTACTGAATTTTGTAAAAACTGAAATTGCTAGTAGATTAGCTCAGTCTCTTCATAAGCAAGTTTATCTAGAAATCAATAAGACTTTTGATTTAAATCAGGTTACTCCACCTTGGAAAGTAGACATAAAGGTGGGTAATAAACCAACTAAAAGGTGTCCTGACGATACACATATTATTGAAGTTTTTGACAAACCCGATATTTCTGGACGACTTCTAATACTAGGGGCACCAGGTTCAGGTAAAACAACTATGTTGCTGCAACTCGCAGAAGTATTGGTTCGGCGCTGTATAACCAACGTGGTCTTACCAGTCCCAGTCTTACTCAATTTGTCAACATGGAATCAGAAATTTGTAGATATTTCGACATGGATTTTATCTGACCTTAAACTCAAATATGGAGTGCGAGAAGATATTGCAAAAAACTGGATAAAAGAAGAACGAATATTGCCTCTATTAGATGGATTGGATGAGCTAATATCTGAGCGTCAAGAGACGTGTATTGAGGCAATAAATGATTTTTTAAACAACTGGAGCAGCACTCCAATAGTCGTCTGTTCACGGTCAGAAGAATATCAAATATGTGAAACAAATTTGGCATTGAATGGTGCGGCGATTTTACAGCCATTGACAGACAATCAAATTTCTCAATATTTGTTAATGGTAAAGTGTGAGTGGCTGTGGAATTTAGTACAAAATGATAAAAAATTAATAGCAAAAGATGGATTATTGAGAACTCCATTGATGTTAACTATCTTGGTAATTTCTAGTAGAAAAATACAACCACAAATATGGAAAAACGAACAAAACTTAACGATTAGGCGAAAGATTTGGGTAGAAGCATTTATTGCGGACTGTCTAAGTAGGCAATGTAGAAAATCGATTGACTTATCACCTAAAAAAAATTCGCGTTTAACTACTGAGCAAGAAGAAAGGATAAAACACTGGCTTGGTTGCTTGGCAAGAATATTAATATCATCACAAAAAACAGAGTTTTTTATCGAGGAATTACAACCTCGGCTGCTTTCAAACAGGTTCCAGCTAGTAATATATGGACTAATTGGAGGAATGGTAGGCGGCACATTTGGGAGCCTTGTAGGATTCATATTTTTGGGTTTAATATTTGACATAAAATTTGGTGCAGCGTTTGGATTTTCTGCTGCTATGGTTGCTGGTTTATTCTACGCAAATTTCGGTGAAGATACAATTTCACCTTCTAATTCTATAATTTTATCCATTAAAGCATTTCATATAAAAAGATTATCCAATAATTTTCTGAATGGAATTCGCTTTGGGGTATTTTATGGCGTAATATTTGGAATAATATATCTAATAACTAAGAGCGATATAAAAAATGGCTGTTTGCTATCTTTAATATACTGCTTGTTTTACGGCATAATCTATACCATTTCCAAATCGGTTACTTATGCAGAAGTAGATGTCAGAAAGCATGACAATCAAGGAATTCGCCGTTCACTATCAAACTCTCTAATTTTATGTCTGTTAAGTATACCTGTCGGAATACTTATGGCACTTTCTATTAAATATTTTAAGATTGTTGAATTAAATACATGGGAAATATTAATAGTAGGTTGTGGCTGTGGATATTTTGGCTTAGATTCGGGTGGCTTTAGTGCTACCTGTAAACATATTTCCCTAAGAATTTCTTTATATCTTTTTGGTTACAGTCCATTAAATTACAGTAAATTTCTGCGCTACTGCACCGAACAGGGTTTGTTACAGCGCGTTGGGGGTGGATACAGATTTGTACACTCACTTTTACGCGAACACTTTGCTACATACTACGATAGTAGTCCTAAATAGGGTTGCTATATAAAACCCTAAAATAATGAAATTTTAAATACCTGCAAAATCTCATATAAAAAGAATGTCTTTATCGAGCTTGACAGTAGTCATTCTAACAAGATGTAATTGAACAATTTCACCGTTTTGCCCACGTCCCCATACTATTACACTTCCATCTATAAGAACTTTGACTGCCCCCTTATGAGTTAGGACACATTCTTGACAAGCATCAGAGTCAGTGTCCTGAAATACAAAACTCCACTCTTTTTCGTATTTTATAGGCTCAATGATTGCTGCATCTTTTACCCATCCTAAATCAGCTAAAGCATTTCTAGGAAAAGTAGTAAAACTTTTTTTGAAGTTTCTCTTTTGCTCTTTAACTGAATGAAGGGAAAGCGCAATGTCGGGGTTATTCTCTAATTCAGCAGCCGATGTTTCCTGATAGTGCCAAAAGTGAGTAACCTTTTTGTTTCCGAAAGCATTCATAAATGGCTGTAATACTCTATCGATAAATTTTATGTATAACAACATGAAACCTCGATAGTATTTCTTTTGGTAGTTATAGGATGGCAAATTCAAGCTGAACATACTCTTTAACCGGACATAATATTATAGCATCACGCATTATGGATACTTAAAATCCTCTGCAGGTGACAGAATTTGCAACAAATTTGGGCATACTCTCAATAGAGCAAATCATTGCCCTATAAAATAGGCAACGACTCAATCCGGTTACAGGTTACGTGGTTATGGAACAACTACCAGTGCGAGACAAGACGATCGCTCAACGTTATCGTATTTTAGCACCCTTGGCACAGGGAGGAAGCGGTATCACCTATCTGGGTGAAGATTTAGACACAGGAGAACGAGTTGTCCTGAAAGCCTTGTCACTGCGCCAGATTACTGATTGGAAAGCCATTGAACGGTTTGAACGAGAAGCGCAGGTGTTGGCTCAACTGAATCATCTGGGGATTCCTCGGTATCTGGACTATTTCTATCAAGATACACCAAGCGATCGCACGTTCTATATTATCCAACAATTTGCCCCCGGATGTTCACTAGCGGAATTAGTCCGAAACGGGTGGCGGGGGAATGAAACAGAAATTCGCCAGATTGCCATTCAAATCTTAGACATTCTGGTTTATTTACATCAGCAAACACCGCCTGTCATTCACCGGGATATTAAACCCGATAATATCATCCGAGGCGATAATGGACAGATAATGCTTGTGGATTTTGGCGCGGTGCAAACTACCTATTACAGTACCTTAGCCAGAAGTCATACTGTGGTGGGAACGTTTGGCTATATGGCACCCGAACAATTTCTGGGACAAGCGGTTCCAGCCACCGATTTGTATGGGTTAGGCGCAACGTTATTATATTTACTCACCCATCGTTCTCCTGCTGATTTACCTGTCAATCATCTGACGACGGATTCCCGGTGTTTTCGGATGCAAATATCGGAAGCCTTTGCTGATTGGTTGGAGACAATGCTGGAACCGGATTTAAAGCACCGCTTCTCTGATGCTGAAACCGCCCTGGCTGAGTTACAAAATCAGCGAGTTTCCGTTAAATTCAAACCCGTTTCCTCTAAGTCAGCCTTCTGGAAACCCCTGGTATCCGTAGGACTTTTAGCCAGTATTATTGTAGGAATTAATACGTTTAAATATCCCATCCTCAGCACCCTCAGACTGACACCGCCCCAGGTTTATGAAGCCGCCGAACAGGGAGATAGTACCACGATTCAGCAGTATCTCAAAAACGGGTTAGGTGTGAATGCCAGAAATGGAGACTATACAACCCCTTTGCATTGGGTAGGTTCACCAGAAGTGGTACAGTTACTGATTAATGCGGGTGCTGATGTAAATGCCACAGATCAGTATGGTTGGACTCCTCTCCATTATGCGCGATCGCGTGACATTGCGGCGGTACTTATTGCCAATGGTGCTGATATTCATGCCAAAAGTCAACTGTACCGAGATCGATTACTGAATCCTCCGACACAATCGTTTTCAATTAATTCCTGGAACAGCTTAATAAAAATTTGGCTTACCGGACTTACTCCTTTACACGTTGCCCGTTCTGCTGAAATTGCCCAATTACTTATTGATAAAGGAGCTGATGTGAATGCAAAAGACGCCAAAACAAATCGCACGCCATTACATCTGGCGCATTCCCCTGAAATCGCTGCCGTATTAATTGAAAATGGTGCAAAAATTGAGGCAGATGAGATTAATACAAACTAAGTAGGTGGACACAATTAAAGTTAGCGGTGGAGATTAGGGAACAGGGAACAGGGAACAGGGAACAGGGAACAGTAAAGGTTTGAGAGTTGTTCACATAACTTAATCTAGTTAAGTTTATTTCCACCAACCTACTTATACCCTCGAAGGTCGTGAAGGGTCAATTGTAGGGGCGGGTTTAGGGACAATTGTAGGGGCGGGTTTAGGGACTAAATTCAAATATCCACCAATAACGGAACAACAAAACCCGCCCTCCTCACCAATAACGGAACAACAAAACCCGCCCTCCTCACCAATAACGGAACAACAAAACCCGCCCTCCCCACCTCAAAAACAAAAACAAAACCCGCCCTCCCCACCAATAAATGAACTATTCAACTTTATGAACCGATTAATGAAAATACAACAACTCCATCTTCGTCAAAAAATCATGGCTCAACGATATCGCATTCTCAATGTTTTAGGACAAGGATGTATCGCTACAACCTATAAGGCTAAAGACTTACAAACAGGTCAACTCGTGGCAATAAAATCCCTATCCCTGTATCAAATAAGCGACTGGAAAACCTTAGACTTGTTTAAACGAGAAGCCGAAACTCTAGCTCAACTGAATCATCCCGCAATTCCCAAGTATTTAGCCTATTTTCAGGTAGATACACCGGAAAGCCTTGACTTTCATCTGGTTCAGCAACTGGCTCCGGGAAAGTCGTTAGCCGAATTAGTGGAAATGGGCTGGAAACCCAAGGAAGCTACCGTTAAACGTTTAGCTATTGAATTATTAACTATACTGGTTTACTTACAACAATTTACGCCAGCGATTATCCATCGCGATATCAAACCCCAAAATATTATTCTCAGTAAAAATGGACAAGTATTTCTCGTGGATTTTGGTGCCGTTTCTGATACTTATTATCATACCGTAACGGGTGGGAGTACGATAGTGGGAACATTCGGGTATATGGCTCCCGAACAATATCGAGGTCAAGCCGTATTATCCACCGATTTGTATGGATTAGGTGCAACATTGCTATTTTTATTAACCGGAAAATCTCCCGCTGATTTCCCTCAGCATCAGCTCAAAATTAAGTTCCGTCCCCACGTCCAAATTTCGCCAGAGTTTGCCGATTGGTTAGAGCGAATCCTAGATCCGGCGATCGCCCATCGTTTTGCTAATGCGAAAGATGCCTTATCTGTCTTGCAGGGGGAACAGAAACTGAGGCAAAATATAGGACAACTTTTTTACCAATCGCCCCAAAAGCAGATAGCATTACTCAAGACGCCGCACAAATTAATTCTAGAAATTAAACCGATATGGCGACAGCGCGATCGCTTCGGTTTATTAAGGGGACTGACTCGTATAATCAAACCCATTTTACCGTTACTGTTGTGGGATATAATCGGTTTGCTTCTGGTTCAAGTTATCGCTATGCCATCATTTTCTGGTAATATTTATGAAACGATTCGATTAAATCATCATCCAGATATTATATTTGCAACAACCATCTACAACTGGCTATTAAATGGATGTATTGGGTTCCTCGTTATTGGTCTTTTATTTCTGAGTATCTATGTTATGATAGGACTGTTTAGTATCGGGATTTTCCTAATTCGTGCCACGTCTCGCACTTGGATTGAAATTAGTCCAAACGGCTTCCAGATAAAACGGTGGCTTTTTGGTTTATGTTACTGGAATGTTCGGCGGCAATTGGCGGATAGAAATCCGATCAACCTGGACAAAATAAAGTTACCGTTACTTAGAAAAACGATAACCGTGTGTTCTTTGCAGTCGCATCGGCGTAAGCATTGGTTAGGTATAGCTTTAAGCCGATCAGAGCAAAAGTGGCTGGTGAGAGAAATAACTGATTTTTTGGAGATTTTACCTTAATTAAGCCGAGAACTAAAGTTCTGGCTAAAAGCTAAAACCCGTTAAAACGGGTTTAAAGTCTTAGCTAATAAGCTAGATTATTACTTGAAATTGATAGTTGGAGTAAATTTATTTCCTGATATTCAAGTTGGCGATATTTCGCTTAAGTCAGAGATATTCATCCTCATGTCAATGGCACGCTCAACAAGCATTTTTGGCTCACCGAAACCCTTGATATACCCTAGGGTGGGCACTGCCCACCAGCCTTATTTGGATGTTATTCAGGTTACTTAAAGGATAAGGATTGCTGAGTTCCGTTTTCTTTGACATTAAACTTAATATTAAATATCAGAAAAGGCTTTATGATGGAAGGAGATTTTAGATGAGCAAAACAATGAAAAACAAAACCAAAATTGTCAAAGAAAGCTTTGGTAATCCTGACCAAGAGGGTTACTACAGTGGGGCTTATATCTTCAGTGACGGCACAGCCGAGTTTGTCTGTGGATACCAAGCTCCGATTGGTAAGAGCAACGGTAGCGAAGAATACTATAACGTAATGCCAGCTACCCCTCAACAGGTCTACGCTAAATATGGAAAATCCGAAGACAGTGCTTGATTCGCCATCGATACGTTAAGATGGGACTCTCTTGTCCTGAATTACCCAAAAATTTAACCCAAAACGAGTAAACCAGCATAGATAGTTGCACCCAACGCAAATGCCCAAAATCGACTTTGCCGTTCTTCGGGTAGTTCTTCTTTAATCACATTCAGGATAATTCCCCCACCCAGAAATGCCAACAGCATGGCTAGGGCGGCTTCAGATATTTCCGTGGCTTGTCCAATCGCCCAACCACATAAAATTGCACCCGCTAAAACCCAGCGCCCTACCCGATGATAGGCGTCTTTGTGATGATCCCGCAATCCATAGTCATTGACAAAAAAGTGCAACGCCATGGCGATAAAAAAGAATAAGAGACTCTCTACTCCCGGTTCCTCGCGATGAATCAGTAGATAACCAATTAACAAGTTATAAAGGGAAAACGAGCCAATATGTAACCAAAAGAGTCCTTGAGAGAGAATACCGCTAAGTTTATGCTGATTTTGTCGGTATACTTTAACTAGATGTTCTAAGCCATAGAATACGGTTAATCCTAGAAGCGCAACTAAATAAACATGGCTTTCCAAAAACGCGATCGCCAATCCTTCTGTCTGTTCAATGGTTCGTTGTCCCTGATTGAGTTCTGGCAATAAATGCACAAAAACATACGCCACCGATGCTCCCCCGGCGAATGATAACCACTGACTGCGAGGAATCACATCGAGAAAGCGCATTTTTCCACCAAATAAATGGACAATCGCCAAGAGTATGGCGCAGATTAATGCTAGCAGCGTGGTTGATGATACGTTCAATACTGAAGCGTCTGCGATCGCGAATAATTTTTGTACACCCATTCTCCTATTTTCTTGAAACATCTGGCAATTCCAACACAGTCACCTGCACTAAGGGGGTAACATTGAAATCCTGTGCCAGTAAATGGCTTTGAATTGCTTTGGTTAACTGCGTCTGAATGGTTTCCGTAGAAGCCGTTACGTCCGGGTTACGTTGGACATAAACTATCGTTAGTAGTGTATTTTGTCCCTCGATTTTAGTCGGTGTAAACTGTACATTCGACTGTACCAGTGTCGCCAACTCACTCTCCTGCACCACCTGCTGAATCTCCGTTGAGGTTCGCTGTTCGAGTGTGGTTCGCTGTAACGTGGGTTGCTGCCAAAGTTGCGCGGTTAATAAACATGCCATGATCACCGCCCCAATCCCTAATACCACGGGAAACAACCACCGCTTTCCCCGGTTATAGCGAGCGCCCGTGGCGGAAAGCCCCACCAGACGGAAGACAATCGCGCCAGAAAAATTAATCCCGGCTAACTGAAGCACAAGCAGGAACAGACTATTCACCACCATATCCCACCGGGCGATCGCGGCTGCCATGCCGATTAATCCGGCGGCTGGGGCTAAGGAGGCGGCGACTAATACACCCACGGCGGCTCCGGAAACCAGACTACTGCGTTCAGATTGGATCAGATTCAACGCGCCTGCTGTTCCGGCAATGAGGGGGAGGAGAATCGTAACCGATGATACCTTAAAACTCGCCATCATCAGACTGGTGGGGGCTTGCTGTTGCATAATCACACTCAAAATCCCTGCCACAAGCACCGTCACGCCAATTCCTGCCCCATAGCGGATGACACTACGCTTAAGTAAGTATAAATCGCCTCGTGCCGTTGCGATCGCGGTATTCATAGCCGGTCCAGCAAAGGGTGCAATTAACATTGCAGCGGTGAGTAAATAAATGGTATTGGTAAATAGCCCAATCCAAACCACCACACCTGCACAAGCCGCATACCCCAGAAATCCCTTCCAAGACCCAACACTCTGCAACCCAGCTAAAAATATCTCCAAGGGGCTGCGTAACTGCACCTCTTTCACTTGTTGCGGGGCTTCTGACGGGGGCGGTTTCAGCGGCATCATCCCCCGAGGCACTATGGTTAGATGTAAATCAGGAAGCGTATCTAAGGCTTCCAGCAACGGCTCAACCTGACGATTGGGAACATAAGTAATCACAAAATCTATTGGTTCCTCGGTATCAGACGCCTCAAACCGAGCCAGATTCGTTCCCTGATGAGCTTTCGCCATGTCGAGAACCTTATCCCCTTGTCCTCGCGGCACTTGAATTAACAGTTGGCGCACCTCATCCTCCTACTTATACCTGTCATTTAAGCGTGATACGCCGGATGCATTTTGACTTCCATCATCAGAAAGATGTTACTGCTGTTCCCTGTTCCCTGTTCCCTAACAAAGACATTTTTTCCGAAATAAGGCTGAACAGATTGATATGAAAACTATAGCTTGTCCAGAAAAAGCCGATCGCACCTATGCAACCTGAACACCCCTCCCTAGAGCAGCTCATTTTGGAAAATGCCAGTCTGCGCCAGGAAATCGCCGCCCTGAAGCAGGAAAATGCAGATTTGGAAATTCTGCTGGAGACGACAACGGAACATTCGGATACCGTTACCGCCCAGTTGCATAATCAGGCAATTCAAGCAGTACGTGATAGTGAAAAACGACTCTTGCAATTTCTAGAAGCCATGCCCGTGGGTGTGGCGGTATTGGATCATCAAGGATATCTTTACTATATTAATCGTAAGGGAAAACAGTTAACCCGACATCGCATTCCCCTGGGAGTCAAGGCTGAAAAATTAGCCAAAGTCTATCACATTTATCGCGCCGGAACCAATCAACTTTATCCCTTTAATCAGTTGCCGATTGTGCGAGCGCTTCAGGGAGAAAGTTGCACGGCTGATGACCTAGAAATCCGCCACGGGGATCAGGTGATTCCCTTAGAAGTTTGGGGAACACCAATCTTTGATCAAGACGGGACTATTATTTTCGCGATCGCGGCGTTTCAAGACATCACGGAACGGAAAAAAGCCGAAGCTGAGCGACTTCAGTTTACCACGGATCTGTTTGCCCTCAATCAAGCCCTATCCCGCTTTGTTCCTCGCCAATTTCTCCAGTTGCTGGAGAAAGACAGTATTGTTGATGTGCAATTGGGCGATCAAGTCCAGAAAGAAATGTCGGTGTTATTTTCGGACATTCGCAATTTTACCACACTTTCGGAACAAATGAACCCGGACGATAATTTTAAATTTATTAATTCCTATTTTAGTCGTATGGAATCAGCAATTATTGATAACCAGGGGTTTATTGATAAATACATTGGCGATGCGATGATGGCACTGTTTAGCGGTAGTGCCGATAATGCTCTCAAGGCAGGAATTACCATGTTGCATCGGCTGGCTGAGTATAATAGTCATCGTACCAAAACTGGCTATACGCCGATTAAAATTGGTATTGGGATTAACACTGGCTTGTTGATGCTGGGGACAGTCGGTGGTGCATCGCGCATGGATAGCACAGTGATTAGTGATACCGTGAATTTAGCATCTCGGATGGAAGGATTAACCAAAGCTTATGGTGTATCGTTGTTGATTTCTCACCACACGTTTTGCCAGCTCAATAATGCCAATGATTATAATTTTCGCGTGATTGATAGAGTTAAGGTTAAGGGGAAATCTGAGGCGGTGAGTGTTTATGAAGTCTTTGATGCCGATGAACCGGAAATGCGACAGGCTAAGTTAGTCACTAAAACCACCTTTGAACAAGCCCTGTTATTTTACAACCTGGGTAAGCTTGATCTAGCCGCCAGTCTGTTTGAACAGTGCTTGCAGCAAAACCCAAGCGATAGCGTGGCTCGAATTTATCAGTTACGCTGTTTGAATAGGTAGAAGGCAGAGGGTTTCAAGGCAAATGGATGAAAAATAAGTATCGAGAATTTTTAATCCCTATAAAATTATTTGTTTTAATAGTTTATATACCTGATTGTGCTTCTCTGTATCCCTGTTCCCTGTTCCCTGTTCCCTGTTCCCTTAAATCACATCTATGTTTAACATTCCCGGTTATCATATTTTATGCCAAATTCATGACAGCACTCAATCGATTGTCTATCGAGGAATTCGCCAAGCGGATCAGCAAGCGGTTATCCTTAAACGCCTGAATACTCATTATCCTACACCGGAAGAGATTCGTAAATATAAACAGGAATATCAGCTTACCCGCCGTCTCAATTTGGCAGGCGTCGTCAAAGCCTATCGCTTAGAACAGTATCAAAACAACTTAGTCATTATATTCATTATATTCGAGGATTTCGGTGGTGATTCTTTACAGCTATTGCTTAATCACCATTCACTGACTCTGGCTGAGTTTCTAGACATCGCGATTCAAATAACTGATAGTCTAAATCAAATCCACGCCGCTACTATTATCCATAAAGATATTAACCCCAGTAATATTGTTTACATCGGAAAATACTCAGTCGGCTTTACAGCTTGCGGCTGGGATTGGTAATGTCTTTGATTTAACCACGTTAGCCGCTATTTATGATAAATCACGATTAGAAACTGCTATTGACTTATGGGAGGCAGTTCAAGCAGGACTCATTATACCTCTGGGTGAAGATTACAAATTTATTCAAGCCGCTGTACTCACCACGTCTAGTTATTTCACTGACAATGATCCGAATGACAATTCCTCTTCCCTTACAGGATTAGCGATGGTGAAAGCCCTCGCGATTCATCCGAGGGATGAAACCGAGCGATTCGTAAAGACACCGGGATTTATCCCGCAGTAATTTCCTCAAGTGATATAATAGCTACTAAACAGGGAGGTGATATTCTTGTACGGTTGTCAGCAAGTATTATTAAATCCAGATAAAGAGCTAGCCGCCGTTCTAGAGTTTATTTGCACCGAAGCGAATAACTTGATGAACTGTGGCATTTATTATGCTCGTCAAATCTGGTTTAAGCGTCGGCGGATTATCGGTAAATATGACTTAGAAAAGGAGTATAAAAACAACAAGCACTTCCAAGCCCTCTACTCTCAGGCAGCCCAACAAGCGCTAAGAACAGTTAGCGAATCCTTCAAGTCCTTCGGCGGATTAATGAAGGCGTTTAGAAAAGGAATGGTGGCGGACAATCCTAGATTGCCTAAGTATTTAAAGAAAGGCGGTCTGTCTGCTGTCAGTTATCCTAAACAAGCTTTGAAGATTAAAGATGGTCAAATCAGAATGCCGCTAGGAAAGCTAGTCAAGACATGGTTCAAGATAGCGAGTTTCTTCATTCATAAGCCATCTAACCTCAGCTTCAAAGACATTAAAGAGTTGAGAATCCTCCCCCGCAACGGTTGCTTCTATGCTGAGTTCGTCTACCTCCTGCCCTCTGTAACAGCAGATGTAGATTCCTCAAGAGTTCTAGGAATCGACCCCGGACTTGACAACTGGATGACCTGTGTCTCTAACGTAGAGACCAGCTTTATCGTTGATGGACGCAAGCTAAAGAGTCTTAACCAGTTCTACAACAAGCGGGTTGCAACCATTAAGTTGGGAAAAGCTCAAGGATTTTGGAATGAAGAACTAGCTTCTCTCACAGAAAGGCGCAATAGGCAAATGAGAGATGCAGTTAACAAAGCCGCTCGTGTCGTTATCAACCATTGCCTCCAACATCGAATTGGAACAGTCGTTTTCGGTTGGAATCGGCGTAATAAAGATGGAATTGAGTTAGGGAAAAAGACAAACCAAGAATTCGTTCAGATTCCTACCGCTCGTCTCAAAAACAGGATCGAGCAACTGTGTGAGCAATATGGAATTCAGTTCGTAGAAACTGAAGAAAGTTATACCTCTAAAGCTAGTTTCCTCGATAATGACCCTCTGCCTGTATTCGGCTCAGGCCCGGAAGGGTGGAAACCGAGCGGAAAGCGAGTAAAGCGCGGAATGTACCGCACCAAAAATGGAGAATTCGTCAACGCCGATGCTAATGGTGCTGCCAATATCCTCCGCAAAGTAGAGATACAGCTAGGTCTTGACCTAGCCAAGGTCTGTAGGGCGTTTTTGACTGCGCCATCCAGAGTTTTCCTCTGGAACTCTAAGAAGACACGCACGAAGGGACGCGGCTTTAGCCCGTCCCGTAGTATCCTCTTAGAATCCCCCGCGTCCCTTCACTTCGTTCGAGGGCAAGTTTAACCGGGGGAAAAGTCAATGAGGCGTTATCGTTCTATCATCTCCAGGCTTTTGAGCAAGCCGCACAGGGGTTTGAAGAGGTTTTACGGTTGAGTCCCAGGGATAGAGTGGCTCAACTGTATCTTAAACGTATCCGGGGGAATAGGTGAGGTGATGTGGGGTGTTGGGGTGTCAATAATCAAGACGCGCCATGGCGCGTCTCTACATTTTATTCCCAGGCGTCGAGGTCTATGGCTTTTGAGCCGCCTCGTTCTAGCTGTCCTAAAAGTTTACCCAACTGATACCACACTAACCAGCCAATGAATAGAGTTAGGGGTAGGGAGATGGTGTAAGCCAGGAATGTGGGAAAGCTAAAAATTTCTAACCCAGCCGCCAGAAATACGCAAATTCCGGCGGAAATTCCTAGGAATGGGATGAATAATGGCAATCCTTGCATTTGAGCCAGACTGCGAGAGGAACGGTTTTTTGACCATTCCTGTACCTTTTGTTTCAGTGTGGCTTCAAACGCTGCACCGCAGGTAATCCCAGCCAATAAACCCATCACTAACAATAAATAAGGCGGTTCATGAAGATAATACACAAAGCACTCCCAGCGTATAAGTCCGATACAGCCAGATTGTACACTGTCTCCAGCCTTTAAGCGGTGACGTATTGAGACGTATTGAGTTATGATTTACTGTGGCGATGTGACTGGCGCGAGTAGACCAAAGCCGATCGGTTAACCTCTAATCCCTGATTCATTGGACAACACTGGACAATATAGCCATACTCTACGATAATTGGGTAGTTTCTCCAGTCGGCTTTACTCCATCCGAAGACTTGAAAACCAAATCAAGCAGAAGTTACAAACTGAAGCCGAGGCACAAGACAGCAAAGCCAAAGCCTAATAAGACTCTTAAGATCCGGGTGTATCCAGAACCAGAGTTACATCAAAAATGGAAGTCTTGGCTTTCTGCGTCTCGCTACTGCTACAACAAGGCAATAGCCGCATTGAAAGCAGGAGAGAAGATAACCAGTGCATATTCGTTGAGAGATTATGTGTTGGGACTAGACCTGCCGGACTGGGTAAGGAAAGCGCCAGCTCACCCCAAAGAAAATGCCATCTTTGATGCTTGGGATGCGTGGAAACAAGCCAAGTCGGCAAAGGGAGAATCGTCGTTTAGAAGCTGTCGTCAACCCGTTCAATCCATTAAGTTCCACAGGGTCAACTTCAATGGAGAGACGTGGTATCCCACACTGGTTAAGGGACTTAACTTTAGGGCTTCTGAACCCTTGCAAAAAACCCACTTTGCCACCCAGTTAGTTAGAGACAAGAAACGATGGTTTGCCTGTATTCCTGTACTCGAAGAAGTCGAACCCAAAGAGTTAGACAAAGTAATTGCGTTAGATCCTGGAGTCAGAACATTCTTGACAGGCTACGACGGCGAATCATTTCAAGAGTTTGGCGGGGCAGACATTGGACGCATCCAACGGCTGTGTTCTCACCTCGACAATCTTTTGAGTCGAGCGTCTAAAGCTTGTCGTAAACAAAAGCGACGAATGTATCAGGCAGCCAACCGAATCAGGATTCGGATTCGCAACTTAGTCGATGAGTGCCACAAGCAAGTAGCCAACTATCTCACGAGTCAATACAAGGTTATCTTCCTGCCAACCTTTGAGACTTCGCAGATGATTGTCAAATCTAAGCGAAAGCTACGCAGCAAAACAGCAAGGCAAATGCTCACCTGGTCGCACCATCGGTTTAAGTTAACACTCAAGCAAGCAGCTAACAAGCGTGGAGTTGTAGTGATTGATGTCAATGAATCCTACACCTCAAAGACTTGTACCAAGTGCGGACACCAGCACTCAAAACTAGGTGGCTCAAAAATATTCAAATGCCCCAGTTGTGGTCACGAACATGACCGAGACTGGGGCGGCGCACGGAACATTATGATTCGTGCTTTGAGGGACGGCTCCTTTGCTCTCAACCTATCGGTTGAAGGCATTGCTATCGCGTCAGATGTGTTTGTCCACAGATGTACAGCGTAACACCGTCAGCATCCAGACCCAACCCAGAAAACTCCCGATAAAATAAGCGGGGAAATCTGACCAGGTAAAGGTATTCCCCAAGATAACCCGACCCAGTAACGTGGCTCGGATTGCCTGCAAAAATGGAGGTTGCCATAGTTGCAGAACCTCCAGGAGACAAGTAACTATACAGACGCCTACCGCCGTCCACAGGGGTGACGCTTGGGGAAAGAAAAGTCCAACCAAGAGAATCCAGAAAATCTCATAAGCAAAGCTACCCAGGCGGTCATTCAGCCATTCCGGTGCAGGTGAGTAAAACCGTACTGCATACCCCAAAGGAGCAATCAGGATAATGCTGATGAGCAGGATAAGGCGATATTTCAAAATAGGATAGTGGTCAACCTCTCTACACCCATCGCTTTAACTCAGGATTAGCACTCAACTCTAATTCTGGAAACGCATAAACGACAACGCCTGTATCGGGGTCATTGTCAATATTCACATACCCGGACTTGACCAAATCGTTCAACGTCGCTTCTACTTCCGCAAACCCTCGTCCCGTATCGACAACCCCCTGAGTCACGGACAATTTACCGCCTCTGACTTCAGCCGCTTTTACTAATTGGACAACAAAGGAGTCATGGTTTAAAGTAGCAGGAGCATGATAAGGCTGGACTAATGTGGGTGAACCAGAAACCGTTGCTTCTCCAGTGATGCGATCGCCCTTCCCCTGTTTGAGATAATAGTCTTCTACCATTCTGGGAATCAGCAACAGGTCAACGAATTGACCAACCCCAAATAATCCCCCCGTACAAAACCACAACAAACCTGTGCCAATCTTACCATTGTAGAAACGGTGCAATCCGGCAAATCCAAACAGAAAGCCGAGCCATAATAAATAACTCCCCTCACGTCTATTTATATCCATTGCCAATCCTCCTCTTGGTTGGGTGTAGCCAAAGCGCTCTCTTCCAGTCACAGGCTGCATCGGCTTAAACTCCGGCGTGATTAACTTAAAGCCAGCCACTGTAAGTTGTCCTGTGGTTCTTTACACGCTTTCTTTACATTATCGCCAAACTTTGAGCGAAACGTTTTAAGGATTGAGAAATATAGGGACGGGTTTCACTATATCGGGGTTGCGTGAACAAGTGTTGTGGTGAGGAGAGGGAACAGGGAACAGGGAACAGGGAACAGGTAAGGTAGAGTTTTGAGTTCACTTCCCCATCTCCCCCATCTCCCTCATCTCCCTCATCTCCCCTATCTCCCCCATCTCCCTCATCTCCCTCATCTCCCCCATCTCCCCCACTTCCCTAAATCACTATTCCCACTCAATCGTTCCCGGCGGCTTAGAGGTAATATCGTAAGCCACCCGATTCACACCCTTAACTTCATTGACAATCCGGTTAGAAATGAGTTCGAGTAAATCATAAGGAACTCGCGACCAATCCGCCGTCATCCCGTCTTCACTACTCACCAAACGCAGCACAACCGGATACGCATACGTGCGCTGATCCCCCATTACCCCAACACTGCGAATCGGGAGTAACACAGCAAAGGCTTGCCAAAGTTCTTTATAAAGTCCGTGTCGATTAATTTCCTGGCGGACAATCAAATCCGCATCGCGCAGAATATTCAGCCGTTCTGCGGTGACTTCGCCAATAATCCGAATCGCTAATCCGGGTCCGGGGAAGGGATGACGCCGGACAATTTCTTCGGGTAAACCAATGGAACGTCCCACTTTGCGAACTTCATCTTTGAAGAGTTTCCGTAAGGGTTCCACTAGCTTAAAACGCAAGTCTTTGGGTAAACCCCCGACATTATGATGACTCTTAATTTTCACCGCCACCCGTTCCCCGGTTTTGGGATCAACGTTAGTATCCGCCGACTCAATCACATCGGGGTAAAGCGTACCCTGAGCCAAATAGTCAAAAGGACCCAGGATTTTGGATTGTTCTTCAAAGACACGAATAAACTCATGACCAATCCGGCGACGCTTTTCTTCGGGATCAGTCACCCCTTCCAGTCGAGCCAGGAAGCGATCGCGGGCGTTAACATATTCTACAGGAATATGAAATTCCTCCTGAAACAGCTTCAGCAACCGTTCTGGCTCCAGTTTTCGCATGAAGCCTTGATCGATAAACATACAGGTCAATTGGTTGCCAATCGCCTTGTGCAATAAGAAGGCGAGGGTTGAGGAATCCACACCTCCAGACAGAGCCAGCAGTACCCGTTTGTCCCCCACCTTGGCGCGAATTTCGCGCATGGCTTCCTCAACAAAAGCTTCCGTCGTCCAAGTGGGTTCGCAGTCGCAGATGTGATACACGAAATTGCGAATTAACGCGATACCGCCAACCGAATGCACGACTTCCGGGTGAAACTGCACCCCATAGAGCTGCTTCTGGTGATCTGCGATCGCGGCGCAAGGAGTATTATCGGTATGGGCTAGGACTTCAAAACCGTCTGGCAATTCCTGACAGGAATCTGCATGGCTCATCCACATGGTTGAGTTTTCTTCCACGTTCGTCAACAAGTCCGTGGGATCATCGATATGCAGCGACGCTTTACCATATTCTCCCCGTTGAGAGCGAGTTACTTTCCCACCCAGTTGCTGTACCATCAGCTGCATCCCATAGCAAACCCCCAATATAGGGATACCTAGATGCAAAATTTCGGGATCACACTGAGGTGCGGCGTCATCGTAGACGGAATTCGGACCTCCCGATAGAATAATTCCTTTGGGACTCAGTTGTCGGAGTTTTTCAGCGCTAGTGCGATAGGAGATGACCTCCGAATATACCTGAGTTTCGCGGATACGACGAGCAATGAGTTCTGAATATTGAGAACCAAAGTCCAGAATCACAATCATCTGGCGATGTAATTGGTTTTGTAGAGTGGTTGTGGGTAATATCTCTACTGGCTGAGATGCGTTTCCTGTTGGTCTAGTCACTACTTTATCCCGTGAGCAAAATTTGAGTCAGATAAGGGTGTATCTCGCTGATCGAGTCTGCTACTGATCAACGAGTAATCTATTGGTTTCAACCGATGCCAAGCTTTATAGATATTCTTACCAGCTTAACATAAATGTCGCTGAATTCAGCGTTTGTAGTAAGTGCTGTCTTCGCTGGTGGCACGCTTTGTGCCGACTACGAACCTATTCCTCTTGTTAATTTAAGGCAACATTGAGTTGCCTAAATTAACCTTGGGGAGTCGTGTTCGAGAGCGCTGAATTATAGATTACAGCGTGGGTCTTACCACTCCCCAAACCCCTGCTAAGATAATTGCGAAAGTAATGTGGCTCCCGTTTGGCTAGTCACGATGATTTGGCGGTTACGATCAAATAACAGGGAACCAACTTGTACTTCTTGCTGGCTATGCTTATAGATATAGTCTTGGCTACGTTTATCTATCGTAGACGCGATCGCCCGATAAATCTGATTCACCCAATCACTCCCCTCCTGAGCATCCAATTGCCGTAGATAGGTCAACGCGGCTTCGGCGGTAGGACTGGTAAAGACTGCCTGTAAAATCGGTGTGGGTAATCCCACTTGAGCGCCATGAGCCGTGAGAATTTCTAGGCGTCCATCGGCTAAGTGATGATGAGTGTGAAAAATGCCACCCGCTAACTTAATTAGTTTACCATGATAACCGAATAATAAAAGCCCTGGGATTTCCTGCAATCCCGCCGCCACTAATAGAGGTCCTAGCCAATTGGCTGTTTTGACTAATCGTTCGGGATTTATTCCCATCTGTCGCGCCAAGCTTAACCCATTTTCGCCCACACAGAAGACTAAACCGTCGAAACAGAGGGCTTTAACTTGTAATTGTTCGCGATAAGCTTGTAGTTGTTCGGGAGCGCTTAACGGTTGAGAAATTCCTGTTGTTCCCAACAATGACAATCCTTCTAGCACACCAAACGCCGCATTCGATGTCCGTTGTGCCAGTTTACGTCCTTCGGGTAAAATAATGGTTACCTGAATTGTCTCATTTGGTGCAAGCAAGCGACTGAGATTCCTTTGTAATAAGGTTTCAGCATAAGCATAAATTGCCGCTTTTCCGGCTGCATTTAATTGGCGTCCAATTCCTTCTCCGCCGAGTATTTGTATTTGTTGAGTTGGGTCAGATTGTTCCCATTCCACAACTGCCCAAATTGGAGTATTTCGGGTTAGATCAAGGTTATCACCGGGATCACTACGAGTAATCGCCAGTGCCATTCCTTCGCGAATCCCGGCGACTTGTTCAATGGGAATGTCTGCCGTTTCTTGGGGTTCAATTAAGTCTACAGATACAGTATCTAGGGGTTTAGCTTGACGCAACCACTGCAACGCCGCCATAGCGGAAGCACAAGCAAAGACGGGTAAGGTATATCCAGATTTCATCGAAATTGTAATTGTAAATCATCAATTATAATCGGTTATCGGTAGGGGCGGGTTTAGGAACTTAATCGATAGATAAGGGTTCCCGGGTTGTGCCGCAAACCCGATAATAGAGGGTGAGTGTGGAAGGTTACACTCCCCACCATAAGAGTCCACCCACTAATGCAGCAATAACAACCAGAGCTACCCAGATAAATTGATTATCTTTGGTATTAACTGTACTCAGATCGATCGCCTCCGGTTCAATTTGCTTTTTCAAACTGGGATTGCTTCTAGTCACCCCACTACCCCGGCGATCCCTAGGATCACTTTCAGAAATAGCACCTAAATCGGGAATCTTGGTCATCCATTCTTCGGGTCGCTTGAGTTGGGGGGCTTGGAGGATGTAGAGTAAGCCTGTGGACTGTTTGCGAATCTCCAAGTCAGGATGCTTCGTCAATTGCTGACCGAGGGCGATCGCGTCGGTTTGTTGTCCGGCGGCTTCATAAGCTGTAACTAGCCACATTTGTGCCTCTCCCCCGACGCGAGAATTGCGGTTGATCAGGGCGCAGGCTTTTTCGAGATGCTTCACCGCAGCGCGATAGTCACCCCGCTCAAAGGTAGCTTTTCCGGTTTTGTACTCGATGCGGAACTGTTCTTTGTCATTGGTCATTGGTCATTGGTCAAAAACTTGACATCATCAGGAGACACTTATTCGTGCCATTGGGTGAAGTTATATCTAGCTGTTGGGTTGTATATTGAAATTACACGAAAACCTGAAGGAATTAAAGCGCTAAGGAACTACCGAGTCAGCCTGATATTCCCTTAAAGGTTGGACTGACAACCGTATTCAGCGAGATAGGTACACTGATAAGAGGAAAGGATCGCCGGATAAGGGATCAAATTTTGCGCTTCACTAAATCGCTGACTTGCTATATAACTTATTTTGAGGTGAAACGATGCTGAAATTTTCTCTCCTGCAACGCCGTTGGCTGAACATCATGCTCACGCCTTTAACTGTGGGAGTGGCTTGGATGATAGTGGGGGATAGCGCTGTAGACGCTAGACCAATTCAGTCATCGCGCTGTTCGTCGGTGATTTACGGTAGCCCAATTCCAGCACCGGTGCCAGTTAATCCGGTCACAGGGCGACCTTGTGCCTTCTCCTCTGGGGGTTCATCCTATCGCGATCGCGACGATTATCGATATAAGAAGCCGATTCGGGGAACTATTCGTGATTCTACACTAATTAACCCCACGGTTATCGATTCGACTATTTCCGATTCTGTTCTGGTTGATCCTGTGATTATTGATACACCCCGGTCTACCAGACGCCGAGTTCGGTCAGGTAGAGTCCGCATCCGACGCTCAGATGTTATTGATCGCTCTTCGGGAATCCGGATTCGGATTCGGTAATCCTTGTGTGCTAATACTGGGTTATGCGATAGATAATTTCTCAAACTCAACAGAATCAGAGTGATGGACTCAGACAACAGGTTTCAGTTGAATTGAGCTTCAAGCCAATGCCACTCACTTTCAAAACTCAGCGAACCAGTCGTTTTGTCAATCTCTGGTCTTATCTGGCTCTGGGATCAGCTGGGTTGGTGCTATTAGCGTTGGTAGTGTCTCAGTTTTTCCCTAAAAGGCTGGTATCGGAGGAGGTATTCATTGAGCCAGAGGAATCGGTTGAACTCGAGTCGATTCAACTCGAACCTCAGCTTATTGGCGCGTTGCGGATTGATGTGAGAGCCTTGCTGTCAACTAATACGTGGGTGATCTACGAAATTCAAATTCTTGACCAAAATGGACAAGTGATCGCTTCAGCGATGAAGGAAGCTTGGAGTGAGTCAGGGACGTGGCAAGAGGGCGGTGAGTCAGGGACTTGGTCGGAATCCGATTTGCAGGGAGGACTTGATGTTCAGGCAAAGAAAAAAGAGCCAATAACCGTGGCAATTGTCGTGTTGGAGTATGGCAATACCTCGGGACAACAACTTGAACAACCTGTGGGATTTAAGGTGACGATGGAAAATGGGGTTGTTGATACGCGCTATTTATGGCCAGGTTTAATTGGTTCGGGAATTCTGGGTATTATCGCAATAAGGGTATCTGATCAAAATAGGACTTACGCAAATCGGCGGCGCAGGCGCTACTTGTAGGAGTACAATACTATTATGTCCTTAACTATCTTTAGAGTTGATACATCACTCCTAAAAAACTCTTGATCAAAAATTCTTTGACACAGAAGCAGCAATCGACTGAGACGACGTGTTTCAGTTACCGAGAAGATTGAATTTGAACTCCAAGCCAATGCCAGTCACTACCAAAACTCAGCGAACCGGTCGTTTTGTTGATCCCTGGTCTTATATAGCTTTGGGAGCAGCAGGATTAGTGCTACTGGCATTGATGGGGTCTCAGTTCTTCTATAAAAGGGTGACATCAGAAACAGTATACGTTGAGCCAGAGGAATCGGTTGAACTGGAGTCGATTCAACTTGAACCTCGGCTTATTGGTGCGTTGCGGATTGATGCGGAGGCTTGGCTGTCAACTAATACCTGGGTAATCTACGAAATTCAAATTCTTGACCAAAATGGGGAAGTGATCGCCTCGGCGATGAACGAAGCCTGGAGTGAGTCGGGGACGTGGCAAGAGGACGGTGAGTCAGGGACTTGGTATGAGTCTGATTTGCAGGGAGGACTCGACGTTCAGGCAAAGAAAAATGAGAAAATAACCGTGGCAATTGCCGTGTTGGAGTATGGCAATACTTCTGGACAAGAACTCGAACAATCCGTGGGATTTAAGGTGACGGTGGAAAATGGGGTTGTGGATACGCGCTATTTGTGGTCAGGTTTAATCGGTTCGACAATTCTGGGAATTATAGCGATCATTGCCACACCCTTTTCTGGGAAAGTCGCGATCGCGAAAACAATTATGGATAGTGATCCCAGTGGACGCGCTACGGTGGGAGGGGCGGATCAACTCGTGCGGGTCAAGATCCATCTGAGATCCGACGAAACCTCACCGCGATATCTCAACGCACGTCTAGTGATTAATGATGCTTATGGGGAGCAAGTCTATGCCCGTGCTTTACCTATGGGTTTGAGCTTTAAAGAAGAAGATGGCAAGGTGGAATCGGCAACGGGTCAAGTCCAATGTTTTTTCACCTTAGACCCTCGCAGTTCCTACGGGTTTCAGGTTGATGTGAAGCCAGATGCACCCGTGGATCAGACGACGCTGACAGTGCGCGATCGCAATCACACTCTGGTTCCCGTGGAGGTTGTCCATATTCGCCCCTCTCCTTTATCCGATCATCCCCAAGATAAACACCCCTGATCGAGAACTCGTTCACTGTCTGAGTGAAAACTCAAAACTCTGTTCATCCTAGGAGTTTAACCCATGTTAACTAAAATTTTTGCTGGGGCTGCGATCGCGATCGCCCTCTTGACAATTACAGCCGGATATACTCAGCGTTCTGCCCTTGTCCTACGATCCGAGAAACAGGATAACTATTGGCCCCGACATGGAACAGAATTATCGGGCGGTTATCGCGGCGGAACCTGGATTATTCTACCCAATCGGTCATCTTATGGGGGGTTTCGTGGCGGGGGTCCGAGTGCAGGAAAATAGGGATTGGTCATTCGTCATTCGTCATTTGTCATTCGTCATTTGTAAATTCTCTACCCTATCTCCCTCATCTCCCCCATCTCCCTCATCTCCCTCATCTCCTGATAACTGATAACTGATAACTGACTAAAAATTCATGGCACATCAGGGAGTCTCCACAGACAACTCCAATGTTGAACCCGTCACTCAACCCCAGGTTTCATCATTAAATCGGCTGCAACGTCGGCTACTTTTGGCGGCGGCGGCGGTTTCCTCTAGCTGTGGATTAGCGGTTGAACTGTTACTAGGAACCCTGGCTAGCTATTTAGTGGGGAATCAGGCGCTGTCTTTTGGAGTAGCCGTGGGCGGCTTTTTAGCCGCCATGGGGATTGGCTCTTACTTAAGTCAGTTTATTGCGTCCAAGTCCCCGCCTTGGCTCCAACAACGCCAACTCCTGGTGGCATTTGTTCAGGTTGAACTGCTAATGGCTCCCCTGACGGCATTATTACCCTTAGGACTGTTTGCCCTCTTTGTGGTCAACGGTTTCCTCTGGTTGGGATTATTTCTGGTAACCATATTGCTGGGCATTTTAGCGGGTTTGGAAGTCCCCCTACTGACACGAGTGCTGGAATTGGAGGAGGGAGTGCGGGAAGCGCTGGCTGGGGTTTTGGCGCTGGATTATGTCGGGGCGTTGTTGGGTTCGTTGCTGTTTCCCGTATTGCTTCTGCCGTTAATTGGCTTATTTCCCGCCGCTTTTGTGCTGGGTGCATTACCCGCCTTTATGGTGTTTGCGATTGGACAGCAGTTTCCTCGGCTGCGCCGTTGGGGATATCTGGGTTTAGGTTTAGGCGTTATTCTGACATTATCCGCACCTGCGGCGATTCCCATCAGTAATCGGCTGGAAAATACGTTGTATCAAGCCCCGGTGATTACGCGCATTCAATCCCCCTATCAACGGATTGTCTTGACGCGCCGGGGACAAGATTTGCGATTGTTCTTGGATGGAGATTTGCAACTGTCCACCTTGGATGAATACCGTTACCATGAAGCCTTGGTACATCCGGCAATGAGTGCGAGTCAAAACAGGCGTCGTGTGCTAGTCATGGGCGCAGGGGATGGGATGGCGCTGCGGGAAGTGCTGAAGTGGCAAGAGGTGGAACAAGTGGTGCTGATTGAGTTAGACGCTCAAGTGGTCAAATTAGCTCAGTCTCATCCCCAGTTGGTGCGGTTAAATGAAGGGGCGTTAACAGATTCGCGTGTTCAGGTGATTAACGCCGATGCCTTTGTGACAGCACCCACCTTAAATGAAACCTTTGATGTAATTATCGCCGATTTTCCTGACCCTGACCGAGAAGTGCTTGCCAAGCTGTATTCTGAAGGGTTTTACCAGCGTTTGTTACCGCGATTGGCAGAGAATGGCGTTTTTGTCACCCAAGCATCGAGTCCTTTTTTTGCCCCAGATGTTCTAAGCTGTATTGTGGCAACCCTATCGGATGTGGGATTATCGACTCATCCTTATGTGGTAGACGTTCCCAGTTTTGGACCCTGGGGTTTTGTTTTGGCGTCGCGGCAATCGATTCAAGCGGATAGGTTGACATTATCGGTGTCAACGCGCTATCTGACTGAGCCGATTTTGCATCATTTATTTGAGTTGCCTGGGGATGTCCAATTAGGCAATGTGGAGGTAAATCGCCTCTCTCATCCTGTGATTGTGCGTTATCAGTCTGACCCCCGTTGGACAGCCTATTAGTAATACGTTAATTGCCGGGACGGGTTCAGCCACAATTGTAGGGGCGGGTTGAGGAACTACAGTCAGCTATTGATGAAATAACTGTTCAACAAAACCCGCCCTAGCTAACCGATAACTGTTCAACAAAACCTGCCCTTTGTCGTGTAGGGGCGGGTTGAGGAACTACAGTCAGCTATTGATGAAATAACGGTTCAACAAAACCTGCCCTTCTCCATAAGTAGTCAGTCATAAATCAGATGATGGTATTTGTTTGGATTGGAATTATTGTAATTATTGCTACGGCTGTTGTTTTGCTCGTTCTTCAGCAACGGGGACAGTTATCAGGACTCGGTGAACGTGGGCGTTTACCCCTAGAAGAACGTACCGTTTTTACTCTGGAAATTGGTGATATTGTCCAATACATGGGAACCGATTGGGTGGTGGAGGGAAAACTGACTTACAATGTTGGCGACTATGCTTGGTATGAGTATTTACTACAAGATGGAGAGCGTCTTTGTTGGCTTTCTGTGGATGAAGATGACCGAGTAGAAGTGGCATTGTTAGAGCCAACGCAGCAGTTAGAGATGAGTGGAGAACCGCCCAAGCAGCTAACCTTTGGCGGTGAAACCTATCGCTGTGTGGAATCGGGTGTGGCTGACATGACGCGCACAGGAACAACGTTGCACCGCACAGCAGAACGTTGTCGCTATTTTGATTATGAAGGAGCCAATAATAAGGTTCTCTCGATTGAGGAATGGGATGGTGATATTGAAGTCACTGTGGGAGAGCGTATTAATCCGAGAATGCTGACACTTCTACCGGGAACGGGTGAACGGTTGTATGGAAGTTAGGTCATTTGCCTTGGAACCTTACAGTGTAATATCGTGTCCGGTGGAATACTTACACTATCGGTGGAGACAAGGCTCCAGGGCAGAAGGCAGAGGGCAGAAGGGAAGGAGCTTTTGTTGCAAGGAAGAAGGATATTACGGTTATTTTGGCGGACATGATATAAGTATTCAACTGGAGATGATAAGTAGTCGGACTGGCATAAAACGGTACTGTATCAAGTGCAAGTAAATCACCCTCAAACCCTTACTGTTCCCTGTTCCCCGTTCCCTGTTCCCTACATCTCAACCGTTACAGCAGTTTGCTCGGCTATGCGGTACATTGTCGATCCCCCTCGCATCCCCCTTAAAAAGGGGGACTTTGAGCGACTGTACTTTATTACAGCGCAAAGCGCTATAACTTTAATTGTGTCCACCCACTTATCATTGCAGCTTCAGATTGTCCGAAATTTCCTGAAGTAGCTGGTTGATACGGGCGATCGCGTCATCTGATGGCTGTGATTCTCCACCGAGTTCAATGTGTACGTTCAGCTTTAAGTCTATGCCTGCTGCTGCACTTTTGATCTCAGCAATCTTTTCTCCAAGTTCTTGAATTTCGTGGGTTTGTAACTCGGCTGAGGCGATGAGACGATTGGTTTTGGTTTGGGTGGCGGATAGGTTGGCTTGGTAGTCAGAGGATTTATTCTCGGAAACAACAAACCTTTGGGTTGATGAGGGTTTAACGGGAACTGAATCAATGGGTTTGGGTGGATTAGACTGGGGTAATTGGAACTTAACAGATGAGGCGCTGGCAAAGTTGCAGGGCCAGTTTTGAGAATCGGGTGTCAATTCAAAACGGCGTGTTCGAGCAGCGCCTTCAATGGCATCTCGTACCGTTTGCCAGGGTAACGGTTGTCCAATTTTCTCAACTAATGCGTCATAAATCCTGCGGGCTGTTGTGGTGGTGTTGCTCCATGCTTCGGGTAAAGTATCGGGTAGCACGTCATTGATTGAAAGCGGTTCTGGAGATGGCTGTAATTGAGCTTCATTAGTCAATACTCCAGCCGGAATATCTTCAGCTAAAAAGCAAGCTTCTCCACTAATTAGGCATAACTGACCGCTTTTAACCGCCTCGGAAACGGCAGTATCAATCACAGCAGGTTCGGCGCGGGGAATGGGTAAGGGTTCGGAGTATCCTTCATATTGAATCTGCACTACATGGTTACCAGAGAAATAGTCATAAACCTGGCTGAGTGCGATCGCGTGATTTGTCCATAACTCCGGCAGTTGTTCGGGTTGCAGTAGTGAGGGGGATAGATCGCTGAGAGTGGCAAATTCTGGCAGCACTGCCTCTAAACTAGCTTCTTTCTGGGCAACTTGGCTGGGTTGTTCCCGCCAGAATGTTTTGAACGAGTGATCTGAACGCCTATAGCGCAGCACAAATGTTCCATTTTGGCAACCATGAATTAAGGTGTCCAGAACCGATTGAGTGTTGAGCATTTTGGGTAGGCTGGGACGCTGGGCAAATGCGCCGACCAAATCTTTGACATAACGAGATTCTTCGCCTTCTTGCCACAAGTCATAGGCACCACCGGGAATAATCGCATCAGCCGTGATCGCGGTTTCTTGAATTCGCGCCCTTTTATCGGCTTTAATTAGATTAAATAGGGGTTCATCGGTAACGTTAATTTTGAAGGCATGAATGTCGTTATTTTCGGCAACGGTAACGACAATGCAGTAGGCTTGTTCGATCGCAGTGGAGATTTTATGTTTCGAGTCTTTTAGGTTATCTTCCAGTCGTTTCTGGCGCGAGGCATCAATGTCCTGATTTTTGAGGAGTTGTTGAACTTCTTCCCAACCGAGGTAATCGCGAATCCGGGAACGGGCAGCATCTAAACCACTGCGATCAGGAACCACTAATACGACAGCGTTGCGGTTTTTGGCGCGAGGGTTTTCTGAACTCGTGTTTTCATTGATAAATCGGGCAGCATAAGCGCTAGGATTGCCAGATGTGGAGGCGGCTTGGGGGTCAAGAATGGCATAGTGGAATTGACCGTCATCTTCGATATCTTTGGGATATTTAGGCAGCAGATGAACTTTAGCACCAGCCGCCTGCGCCCCTGCGGTGAGGTGGTTTTTCAGCTTTTTACTCTTAATTTCTGTCTGTAATTTTTCTTCTATTAGGTCATCAGACACCCGATTTTTACACGCCTCATCGTGCATTTGTTTGAGGTTTGGTTTGGAACCTAAGCGCCAAAACTTGGGTAATTCTGGTTTTCCTGATGGAGAGTGGCTATCTTGCAGCATCTCTTCATCAAGAAACCATGACACGTTAACCCAATTTAGCAGGGCTTTTTCCAGTTCAATTTTATCGGGGTTGGTGTGTCCTAATAGTAGGAGTAATTCCCGCGTTAGGGCTTTTTGACCGATGGGTTGAGAATGGAGGAAAGTGGCAAATACAGCTTGTTCGATTTCCCGATGTTTAACGCCAACGGTTTCCGATTGAATTTGCCGCGCTTTGGCTAATTCTCCTTCGATGATATTATTCCAGTCTTGGCGTTTGCCTTCGTATTCTTCGGTTGTAGCAATATTGGTTAATTCTCGTGCGGCTTCAGAAAGGGAGGCTTGAGAGGAGTCACCGATAAAGACATTTGCCCCAATCAGGGGGGCGTTATCCCAGGTTTCCGCATCCCGGAGGGCGAGGGTGAAGGTTCGCAAGACACCCCGAGTGCGCTGGAAACTGTCCAATTGCGTCCATTTGGTATAAAAGATTTCGGTTAAATCGGGGTTAACTAACAGTCCGTAAATATCTAGACAATTAGTGACATAACTGGACATTTTCTATGATATAATCAGGAAATGTCTAGTTTAACCCCCCAAGAAGCAGCTACTCTACTAGGTGTGACGGTCAAAACTTTGCACCGATGGGAACTCAACGGCAAAATACGATCTTCTCGGACGGCTGGTGGTCATCGTCGATACGATATTGCTGACTTAATTGGTAATAAATCGGGTAACGAATTAACCGTTGGTTATGCCAGAGTATCTAGTCATGACCAAAAAGACGATCTAAATAGACAGGTTTTAGTCTTGGAAAGCTACTGTGCCAAACAGGGATGGGAATTTGAGATTATTCAAGATCTCGGTAGTGGCATGAAC
>NZ_JAVJUO010000070.1:0-33891 GCF_040220555.1 Coleofasciculus sp. C1-SOL-03 | reverse complement strand
GGGCATACAGTCGTTTTTATCAAATCTTGTCATCGATTTTATCCAACCGAGGAATAGCTCATCAGTTGGTCAATCCAGCTTATACGAGTTTGATCGGATTGGTTAAATATAGTCGGATGTATGGACTATCATCTGATGTGGCAGCGGCTCTGGCAATTGCCAGAAGAGGAATGCATTTGAGTGAAAGATTGCCGCGCTCTGTGTCCGCCTATCTCGGAGTGAATCCGAGAAAGCACGTATGGAGCGCTCTATATCAATTGAATAATTTTATGGGTCGATGCCCTGTAGTTAATCGTAGGCACGATTACTATAGTGTCTCCAACTGGGAACCGTTGGTTAAGGCTGATATCGAGCAACAATGCCGGGTATCAGCCAAGCGCAAGCGTTAACGGTTATCGACCAAAAGTTACACCGTGGACTTATACCAAGACAGAATTACTTGTGGGTAGGTTTGTCTAGGTTTTTAGAAGCGGTACGGGAGATTATATGTTCATGGTTCGTTGTTCATTGTTCATTCCTCCCGCCCTTTCTTTGTGATCGAGCCTAACTCATCACCCGATCGAACCGCACCTCGTCTGTCTAGGACTTGCTGAATACGGTTTTAATCTTTTGTATAAATGATTTAAATCTCAAAGCTTGAAGTTATATGTAAAGATAATTAAAAGGCTGAGTAAATGAAGTTGATATAAGAAAGGAGACAACCGATGGTCGCCGTAGCAGAGGGAATTCAGCGTCGGTTGACGATGCAAACCGCCGAAATTGCCCCGGATACCACAGCAATCCGATCGCTGGATTGGGATCGCGATCGCTTTGATATAGAATTTGGTCTACAGAATGGTACGACGTATAACTCGTTCCTGATTCAGAGTGAAAAAACAGCGTTGGTGGATACCTCCCATGAAAAGTTTCGCCAACTCTATCTGGACACTCTGACAGGATTAATTGACCCAACCAGATTAGATTATCTGGTGGTTAGCCACACGGAACCGGATCATAGTGGCTTAGTTAAAGATATTTTGGCACTTGCCCCCAATATTACGGTGGTTGGGTCAAAAGTGGCGATTCAGTTCCTAGAAAATTGGGTGAATCAGCCATTTCAATCGCAAATCGTCAAAAATGGCGATCGCATCGATTTGGGACATGGACATGTCCTAGAAGCCGTCATTGCGCCCAATCTCCATTGGCCCGACACGATATTCACCTACGATACCAAAACCCAGATTCTATTTACCTGTGATGCCTTTGGTATGCACTATTGTGATGATTACACCTTCGATGAAGACATAGACCTGATCGAAAACGACTTTAAATACTACTATGACTGTTTAATGGGTCCCAATGCCCGTTCGGTGCTATCCGCCCTAAAACGGATGGACAAGTTACCTGAAATTACCACCATTGCCACAGGTCATGGACCCTTACTCTATCACAACTTGAATGAACTCACCGGACGGTATCGGCGCTGGAGTGAGGAACAAGCAAAAGCAGACACGACGGTTGCTGTATTTTACCTATCCGATTACGGATATAGCGATCGCCTTTCCCAAGCGATTGCCCATGGAATCACCAAAACGGGTGTAGCAGTAGATATGATGGACTTGCGATCGGCTGATCCGCAAGAGATTAAGGAATTGATGAGTATCGCCTCTGGGGTGGTGATTGGGACACCGCCAACAACGGGAGACGTGGCTGCTGTCGCCCAAACTGCGATTGGGACAATTTTGGGGGCGACGAATCCAAAGCAGTCCTTTGGTGTGTTTGAATCGGGGGCGGGTGAGAGTGAATCCGCGTATCTGTTGGTGAATAAGTTCCGGGATTTAGGACTAACGCCAGGATTTGCGCCGATTTTAGTCAAAGATACACCCGACGAACAGGTTTATCAGTTATGTGAAGAAGCCGGAACCGATTTAGGACAATGGCTGTCACGCGATCGCACGATTAAGCAAAGTAAGTCCCTGGATAGTGATTTGGATAAAGCCTTGGGGCGACTCAGCAGTGGACTGTATATTATCACAGCCCAAAAGGGCAATATTAACAGTGCAATGGTGGCGTCGTGGGTAGCACAAGCCTCATTTAAACCCCTGGGCGTGTCTGTGGCGGTAGCCAAGGATCGGGCGATCGAGTCGTTCATGTATGTAGGCGATCGCTTTGTTCTTAATGTCCTAGAAGCCGGAAATTATCAAGGACTAATGAAGCATTTCCTCAAGCGTTTCCCCCCCGGTGCGAACCGTTTTGAGGGAATTAAAACCTATGCCGCCAGCAATGGTTCTCCGATTTTAGCTGACGCTTTAGCCTATATGGAATGTGAAGTGAAAAGCCGCTTAGATTGTGGCGATCACTGGACGATTTATGCCACCGTTTCGGCGGGTCGAGTGTCTCAAACTGATGCGATGACGGCGGTACACCATCGTAAGGTAGGGAATCATTATTAGTCTATGGCATTTGTCATTTGTCATTTGTTTGTTTGTCCAATTCCGGTAAACTGGGTATCCAATCCCCTGATTTTAATGGCATATCTATATTATGGTTCCCATGCCCAGTTACCGTCCTAAACACCTCTCCCTGGGTCCGTTGGAAGCAGAAATTTTAGAGATTATCTGGCAACTCGGTTCAGTCACCACCAAAGATGTTCACGAACGAATTTTGGCTGACCCAGACCGAGAATTAGCCTATGCTTCCGTAACCACGGTATTGCGCCGCCTCACCCAAAAAGGCTGGCTAAGGTGCGATCGCCAAGATCGGCCATTTCGTTGGCAACCCTTGCTTTCGCAGGAACAGGCGCAGATTCTGCAAGCCCATGATCAGTTGCAGAAATTCCTGGCAGTGGGAAATCCTGATATTATAGCTGCCTTTGCCGATAGTCTCGACCAAGCGAGTCTAGAACAACTCGATGCGATCGCCCAGCGTTTGCAAGCCATCCGCGCAGCAAGGGAGGCACAATGAGCCATCTCATCCTAATTCTGAGTGCTTTAGCCGTGGCTTGGTTCACCCGAATCAGTTGGTCGAGAAACGAGGACAGTTATCCCCAGCGCTGGCAAAATGCCTTAAGCAAGTTCTTGTTTGGGCCACTGCTACTGATCATGACAGCCATCTCGATCGTCTGCATGGGACCCCAAGGGGAAATGGTTTGGCGCTGGGAGGGTTGGTTCAGTTATGGAGTAGCTGGCGCGTTCTTGGGATATGTGGGAGTGTCAGGGCTGAAACTGGCGTTTGCTGGATGGCGTTCTTGGCAACAGGTTCGCACCTATCCCCAGCACACTGTTCATGACAGACGTATCCGCCTTCTCAATACACCCTTAGTGTTTAGCGCTCAAGTCGGATTTTGGCAACCGGAACTGGTCGTGAGTCAAGGCTTATTAGAGACGCTGGATGCTGATCATTTGCAAGCAGTTCTCACCCATGAAGACGGGCATTTTTATTATCGGGATACATTTTGGTTCTTTTGGTTAGGCTGGATGCGGCAATTTTCTTATGGGTTAAGCAATACAGAAGCGCTATGGCAAGAACTATTACTGTTACGAGAAATCAGAGCCGATCAATGGGCAGCACAACGGGTTGATTTTTTACTATTAGCGGAATCCCTGTTGACGGTTGTCAGTACACCACTGATGCATTCTGAAAGTGTCTGTGCGGCATTTAGCTGTACTGCACCTAAAAATCGTCTTCAGGAACGGATAGAAGCGCTCTTAACTGAAATCCATTTACCTAACCAGACTTATCTGTACTTATTGATCTGGTTTTTAGGATCATGTTTGCCGCTATTGTTAATACCGTTTCACCGATAAGTAGGCGGACAAAAGTAAAGTTAACGGTTGAGATTAGGCAACAGGCAACAGGCAACAGGCAACAGTAAGGGTTTGAGGCTAGTACAAGAAGGCAGAAGGCAGGAGGCAGAAGGCAGAAGGCAGGAGGCAGAAGGCAGAAGGCAGGAGGCAGGAGGCAGGAGGCAGGAGGCAGGAGGCAGAAGGCAGGAGGCAGAAGGCAGGAGGCAGAAGGCAGGAGGCAGGAGGCAGGAGGCAGGAGGCAGGAGGCAGGAGGGGAGAAAGCTTATACAATAAGACTTTGCACCTTTTTTAACTGGAGAGTTACTTCCGCCGCGCTGCACTAGTTAACATTTCTTAGTTTTGCATAACCAATGACAACTTAGTGAGAATCATGATCGGGTTGGTTTGGCATGGGAAGAGAAGGGTTGTGAGGATGAGAGGGGGATTCTTCAGCGCCGAGAGGAATACGAATATTTCCCATACCCATTGAACCAATACTCACTAACCCCATTGTTTGAAAGCCAACAGCTACCGTCCCCATAGACACTAGCCCAGCCGAGAAGACGCCCATGGCGACAGAACCCAAGGACAATACTCCCATAGGAACAAACCCGATTGAAATTACCCCCATAGGGACAATCCCAATCGATACGATGCCCAGTGGAGCAATTCCAATGGCTAACACTTGAGGCTTGTGGTGGTGAGCAGAGGTTTTGGACATGGGAGACTGAAACTTTAATAGTCGGCTTTTGATTGTGGCAAAGCAGCAAACCTTTGTCAAAAGACAGGCGGTCAAACTTAGCTTCCCCAGCTTCCAGACGCTTCTGGCATCACGGAAAGGAACATTGCTTCCCCAGCTTTCCCCCGACCTACTGATCCTAGTGTGAAGAAAGATGTCAGCTATGCTACAATTATTGTGCTGACGTGCCAAACCCTTGATGTACCAAGGCTCAATCCAGGCATCTAGCCAAACGCGATCGCCGAGACAACCACCCAGTTAACCGTTAAGTTGACGCCAATCACCGATGTGCGCCCTTGACCAACGGCTCTGGTTGATTTATAGAAAAAACTAATCATACCCAATAGAAATTCCAATCGTTAAAGCGAATCGCTAGGTCTAAACTCCCTTAAACTTAACCTTAAGGAGACGAACCAATAACCGGGGAACCCGCATCTACAACTCTTGATCTCCAGAAAAATAAAGATTAAGAGTTCCAATAATAAAGCCCCAGCTATAAAATGCTAAATTTCTTACCGCCAACCCCAAGCACCGGGAGTCAGGCTTCCGATCCTTTTTTCACGCTCTCGTTGGATATGCTGTGCGTGTTGGGGGAAGATGGTCATTTTCAGCAACTTAATCCCCGATGGGAGGAAATACTCGGCTTTACTAATCAGGAACTTTTAGCGCAACCTTGGCTGGATTTGATTCATCCACACGATCAACGATTAACGATCGCGAAGCTAGAAACCCTTACCCATAATCCGACAGCATCAATCCGGTTTAGAAATCGCTGTCGTTGTGCGGATGGATCATACAAATCACTGTTGTGGAATGCTTCCATCCACCCGGAAAATCAATTGATTTACGCCGTAGTGCGCGATCAAACTGAATGCAAGCAATCCAAGGAAGCCCTACGAGAGAGTGAAGAACGCTTCCGCTGTCTGGTGGAAAATGTGAAAGACTATGCCATTTATATGCTAGACCCAGAGGGACGGGTCATTAGTTGGAATCAGGGGGCTGAACGGATTAATGGGTATCAAGAAGACGAGATTCTCGGCGAATCTGTGTCTCGATTTTATTTACCCGAAGATGTTCAGGCAGGTAAACTGGAGCAAGCCCTAAAAATCGCAGCAGAAAACGGTCGATTTGAGGACGAAAGTTACCGAGTTCGTCAGGATGGATCAAAGTTTTGGGCAAATGCAGTGATTACAGCCCTATATGACAAGAAAGGGCGACTGCGCGGGTTTACGAAAGTCGTCCGCGATATCACTGAACGCAAACTGGCACAAGAAGCGCTACAAAATGCTCATGATGACTTAGAACGACGGGTTACCGAACGCACGGCTGAACTGGTACAAGTCAATCAGCGACTCAGACGAGAAATTAAGGAACGAAAGCAAGCCGAACATCAACTGCGGCGATCGCAAGCCAAGTTAGAACAACAGACTCAGCAACTGCAAGACGCCCTGCAAAAGCTCAAGCACACTCAAGCTCAACTTGTCCACTCGGAAAAAATGTCGAGTTTGGGGCAATTAGTGGCTGGGGTAGCTCACGAAATTAACAACCCGGTTAACTTTATCTATGGGAACCTGAATTACGCCGAGCAATACTTTCAGGATATATTAGAGTTACTCGAACTTTATCAGGAATCCAGTCCCCATCCCTCAGCCAAAGTTCAAGAGCATATCGAGCTAATCGATCTGAATTTCATTACCACGGATTTGCCGAAATTACTGCATTCGATGAAAGTAGGGGCAGATCGGATCTATCAAATCGTGCGATCGCTGCGGAATTTCTCCCATCTGGATCGCGCCGATAAAACCGCCGTGAATATTCATGAAGGCATTGATCATACCCTGTTGATTCTGCAAAGCCGCATTAAAGCTAAAGGGGGACGAACCGGGATTAACATCGTCAAGCACTATGCCGACTTACCCTTAATCGACTGTTATGCAGGACAATTGAACCAAGTGTTCATGAATATTTTGTGTAACGCGATCGATGCCTTAGAAGAAGGAGTAGAGAAAGGAGAATTGGGCGACGGGACTTCATCCAACCCCCCCACAATTCAAGTGAGTACCCAGGTAATTAATGAAAACTGGATTGCGATTCGGATTGGGGATAATGGCGTCGGTATTCCTGATTCAGTGAAGCAGCAACTGTTTGACCCCTTCTTTACCACTAAACCCGTTGGCAAGGGTACGGGATTAGGCTTATCGATTAGTTATCAAATCGTGGTGGAAAAGCATGGTGGACATCTCAAGTGCCTTTCATCACCGGGTCAGGGAACAGAGTTTGTGATTGAAATTCCCATTGAACCAAATCTACAGCAGTACTGTTGTTCAAATGTTTATCAAAAGCAGGTAGATGCAACGGTTCGATCCTCTCAATCGTCGATTTCTGATGCCTTAAATCATCAGGCATTAAATTAGGGGCTGCTGAATAAGTCTGGTGGTGGGGAGAGGCAATAGGGAATAGGCTTTCTTGCAATGGTTTCAACCCTCTGTCGAGGGAAAATGTATCATTGCTCCCCCAGCTCCCCCAGCTTCCCCAGCTTCCCCAGCTTCCCTACCTCCCCACAACCCTTAAATGAGTTTAAACTCTTTAAGTGCAGGCAAAAAGTTTCGATTTTCATGACTAGGGCGGCTCAGCTTAATCAGGGCAAAGCGCTGGGCAGGCGTTAAGGCTTGCCACTCCTCAAGGGTGAGGGAAACATCAAATTCTTGGGCTTTAGTTTGAACATTCTCAGGAATTGTTGTTGCATCCATCCAAGCTGGATTCGGATCAATCGCCAGTTCTGAGGCAGGTTTCCCCGTATAGTTCGTCACTAAGTTTTGTAAATACTGCTGATAGGCTTGGCTTTCTGGGGCTGTAGTTGCAGGCATTTCCACTAATGCCTGACGTTCTTGTTGAGTAAATTGATGCCAGTGGGCTAATTTAAGTTTGACGCCACAGGTGTCTAATTTCATCCGTACCTGCATAGGAATGCAGCGTAAGGAATCGACGAAATCTTGTTCAAATTGGAAGAAATGAGTCATAGTTTAAGTCAAAATTAGGTTATGTAAGACAGAAGTACAGAGGGCAAAATAAAATGATAACTGTTTAGGCTGACATGATATGACTAATGAACAATGAACAATAACCAATTCAATGAGGTTTTTTTGGCGTAGTGCGGCGGATAATCCAGTAACTGATGGAGAGTGATAGAATAGCCAAGGCTAAACCAATAATTTCAATGCCCTCGGTTTTGTCAAGATTTAGAATGATAATTTTACGAGCAACAGCAATTAAGGACGTGACGATAACCAGTTCAACTTGAACAACATGCTTCCGCAGATAAGCCGTAATATTTTCCAGAATTTCCAGGGCAATCAGAACATTTAAAAATAGCCCAAAAACTTCAAACAAGCTTTCATTAAAGAAACCGAAGGGTTCAACCAGCAATTGTTGAGAGAGAACGATGATCAGATCGAACATTGCCACCAAGATGACAGCAATCATCACTACTGACAAAATCTTGGAGACAATGCCCTCAACCTGTTCAATCGCACCCAGAAATGTACTGTCCCCACAAGAATCTTTGAATAGATGGAGTAATTTTTTCAATCGCTGCATTTTTCTCTAGGAGTCACCCTAACACAACGATACTATCATTGATGAGGAAGTACAAGATGATTCTACTTATCTCCTCAGAAACTGGAGATGGGGACAGCAGTGATGGAGATGGGGGATGTCCAGTTGCCAGATGAGGCTTATAGATTAAACTCACCCGGCGGGATTACATCGGCAATTCTTTACCCTAACTCGGTTTATCAGTCGTCTGTTTAGTCTTGATGATTACTAAAGAAACAATGTTTTAAAACCCAGAGACTGGGGAACTCTAAATGAGCAATCATTTTGTGGCTAAACTTCTTTCAACTTGGCTTCTAAATCAAAAGGCTGTCCATAGTCCCAAATTTTCATGTCTAAACGATGATTGGATACCGTGATTTCTAAGTCAACGGGAGTTGATTGGGATAAGCCTTTGTGGGCGTGACGAACAACATTTGTAAATGCCTCAACCAGGGCGATTTGACCTAATTGCCAAACCTGTTGGGGAATGGGTAAATGCTGAAGCTGTCCATACCACTCTAAAATTTGTTCTACAGAATTTAGGTCGCTATTGACGGTAAGCCTCAGGTTTCGATAACGAGACTTCGTCCGGTTTCTGCGATAGGAATTGACCAACATCAAAATCAGACGTTGGCAGACACAAATTAACCGAGCAAATAAATTCTTTTGGTGGCATTTCGGGAGTCTGTTAACAGGTTCTTGGTCATAGGCTTTGCTGATGAACAAACAATTTTTATGGTCTCGGGTACGAATGTATCTGATCTCATCGGCTATCTGGGAAATAATTTTAATGCCCATTCCGCCTTCAGGGAGTTGCTCTATGGTATTTTGTATTTGCATACGAAAAGTCCCCTCATGGAAAGAAACTAATTTTTAGTATCCACGATTTTAAGGTAGTGCATTGTGATAGGTAGATTGACCGTAACGTGATAATTTCCGTTGGTCTGGGTAATTGGTTGCACTCCCTAAATGTAACTTGAATCACACTAACATGGTTAATGGATTCAAGTTTGCTAATTTTCTCTATGAAAATTGTTCAGTCGCATCGATGACTGAAACGATTATCCAGACTAGGTTTTGGACTCAGGACTGGAGGGTAGAAGTCACAAACCCACTAAAATTTCCCTTGACCGCCTTGCCTGTTTGGTTTAGAGGTGTTTGCAGGCGGTTGGTTGGTATGATGCAGCAGTAACCTCTAGGGTAATTGACCTTTATATATTCTAAATGATCAATGCGATCGCGCCTAGTAATTTGTCTAGAATTTGTCTAATTGTACATGAGCGTCAAACAAAGCGATAGCCCCTTTACTCTGGAGTGCTGATCCCCTGACACAACGGGGGGTTTGGGTTAGTCGCGTCGTCAGCATTGCTAGGTTTCATCGTCGGGTTCGTCTTGATATAATCCTCCAGCCAATCGCAGCCGTATGTCAGTAGTTCATCTAACCGATCTAATTTGCGGATTTTCTGTAAATCCCACAAAATGACAGTATTGCTCGCACTGGCTAACGCTAACGTTTGACCGTCAGGAGAGAAACTCACGCCTCTAATGCCATCACGATGTCCGGGTAGAGTTCTGAGGAGACTCCCATCCCGGTTCCAGAGTTTCACGGTTTTATCATCACTGGCTGTGGCAATAATTTTACCATTTGGTGAGAATGCCACACTCCAAACCTGATCCCGAACTCATGCTGAATACTGAATCTTTATGACCTTTAATAGTTCTCGCAACACGACCATCAAGAGACCAAAGTTTAACTGTATTATCTCTACTGGCTGTGGCAATCATTTTACCATCAGGACTGAACTTGACAGCCCAGACTATATCTGAATGCCCTTGAAGTGTCTTATCGCGAATGCTTTCAAACTTATCCTCATCAGTACGTTGCCAGAGTTTCACGGTGTTATCCAGACTGGCTGTAGCGATAATCTGATTATCGGGTGAGAAAGCTACACTATTAACGCCTTCGTCATGACCTTCAAGTGTATGGATAAAGCTACCGTCTAAATACCACAATTTCACAGTCTTATCTCGACTAGCAGTGGCAATTATTTTGCCATCGGGTGAAAAACTAACATCATAGACGCCTTTGTTGTGTCCCAGGATAGTTTTGTAAGGGAAGTCTTCAAAACCACCTTGACCATTAGTTTTCCATAGTTTAACTTTTTTGTCAAAGCTGGCTGTCGCTAGTATCTGACCGTTTGGTGAAAAATTAACGCTCAATACTCTATCTTCATGGGCTTTAATTTCCTGAATTAATTCGCCATCTGGTTTCCATAGTATTACAGTTCCGTCATAACTAGCTGAGGCAAGGGTTTTGGGTTGACCATCCTGATGCTTTAAGACACTTACATCCCATACAAGACTTTTATGCCCTTCTAAGCGATTGCTTTCTTCTATCCAGTAAATTGACTGTTTTAGTGCGGCTACAACTTGAGACTTAATCTCTTTATAACTCTCCTGATTGGAGAGTAATGTACTGTTTTGGCTCAATTGGGTTCCCGCATTAATCGCTTCGATCAAAGACTCAAAAATTTGTTCTTTTTGCTCAGATTCACTGCAAATAAAGAAAAATTCTTCAAACTGGTCAAAAATTAGAACGGTTAGCAGGTTGTGATTTCCATTTTGAGTTAGTTGTTCGATTAGAGTAGCGGCTGAATCCGGTATAGCGGATAAAGTAATTCCTCGTTTCTCCAGCGCTTTAAACAGTGACTTGCCCAAACTCTTCACCCAATCCGTGTAAACCCGCAGTGGAACGGCTAAAATATCGCGAATATCTGTACCAATATTCTGATACCTCAGAGTTGGGAGTAAACCAGCATTGACTAAGGAACTTTTACCAACGCCTGATTGACCGTAAATCACCGTTAGCTTATGCTGAGTGCTGCCAATTCGGGCAATTAAACGTTTGATATCATTTTCTCGACCGGAAGCCAAAATCTCTCTAGCCACAGTCTCCCGATGCTCGGACTTACCTGAGGCAGAATTTGCCTGTCGTCGGGATTGCAAACGTCCCGCACCAATAAAAGCTCGGAAATTAAACTGCTGTTCGATGGAGCGCCGACATTGTTTAACGTCAAAGGCTTCGAGATAGCGGTGTTGTTGGTAGTATAGGTTTCGTAACTCATTCAAAATCTGAATATAAAGCAGCGGATTATTTTCCGGTTCAGCCTTTTTCGCGGTTTCTAGAGTTTTGATCGCCTCCTGAACCTGTCCCAATTGTTGCTGCGATCGCGCTAGGAGTAACAGATACCAACTATGATGCTGTTTCTCCGTCGTCGCCTCTGAGAGTTGCAACGCTTTTTTGACGAACGCCTTTGCCTTATTCCCCTGGTGCTCGAACAAAGCGACTTCGGCGAAAAAGCCATAATTTTGAGCCAGTGACGCCGGATTGCCATGCTTTTTATGTAATCGCTGGGCTTTTTGAGCGAGTTTATACAACTCATCCCAATTTTCTAAGCGTCGCCACACTTCACCCAGTTGACCAATAAATTTAGCCACTAAATCAAGACGCCCCACCTGCTCAAAACCATCAATGCATTGCTGAAAATAAAACAAGGCTTTGTACCAATGATCACAACTTTGGGCTTTATCTAACTCGGCTTTGCGGCAATAACATAACCCGATGTAAAACAGTAGCACTCCCTCTTTTTCTCTCAATGTTGGCTTTTGGGGTGGCAAATCCCCGGCGACAGGGGTTTCGGACGTGATGTAATACACCAAAAGCAGCGTCCAAAAAAGCTTTTTTGTAGCAACTAAACTATACCGGATCAGAAAATGCTTGACCTGCTGCCAAAAGGCAAGACTGTGCTGATAGTGTGCTAATGCCAGATCAATTTTATCCTGACCATAAGCCTCTCGACCCCAAACAAAGTCTAAACTCGCTTGTAAGGTTTCTGGTATATCTCTCCCTTGGTTTTTCACCTCCTGCAAAGCGGCTTGAATTTCCCCACTCACACCCCTACCTAAGATGGCATCATTGGCTAAAAATGGACTAATGCCCAAGTCTAAAACGTTTGTAAATAAAGCATTAGTGTTCTGATGTAGTTCATGGATCAGGGTTTCCGGTGGGTAAGTCAACACCGTGCGCTTTGCCCAACTCTCAATATCTGGAACCAACCGAATCAGCTTTCGCACGATTCCATCGTTAACCCAAATCACTAAAGGAAAGGGACAGTTTTTGCGAAACTCTTCCCGCACTTGGTTCATTGAAGTGAGCAGGTAATCGAGGTTGTCAACGGATTCCAATCCTAATACCATCAACGCCGATGGTATTTGTGTCGCTACCTCCTGTTGAATCGTGGAGTAAAGTCGCTGGTTAGACGGATGCAGGACAAGTTCTCGAATCGGTACAGCGCAGATTTCTTGGAGTTGTTGCACCGATCGCGATCGCAGACTAAGGTAGTTACAGTGAGCCAAAATCAGGGAAAACTGACCCTCGGACATGGCGATCGCCCAGGCAAGTTCTCGTAATGATTTCTGGTTATTGCTCCCGGAAGATCCGCTCATGATTGGAATTCCTCGGCTTCTGCCAAAACTGGATTGATCACAAACCAAGAGCCTTGGCGATCCTGCCAAATATCCTCTTAATTTATTCCGAAACTCGGGACTGGCTTTTGCCTTCGCGGTAATCTTACCAATTAAAGGAGCAACAAATGATAATCCTTCCTCCTGATTCACCTTTATTTTACCAACTCCCGGAATGCCGACATCAACTGAAAAATCTCCTTCTGTACTAGCGGCTACATCACCCAACCCTGGAACCGAAGCCTCAGCCGTCAGTTCAATTTCGGTTTGCAACAGTTTAGCCACTTGTTTAAGAAGAGTTTGAGTATTCTGGGAACAGTCCCGTTCAATTGTATCCAAGCTTTGACTCACCCGCGCCGCGATCGCGAGCAAAATATCACTGACATCTACGTCTGCCATTTCAATCAGGAAAATTTGACTTTGATGTGATCAATATCTCTACAATTCTTCACAATAAATGAGCAGTATTTGGTTTTTCGTTAACTATCTTAGGAAAATTTCCACTGAAAAAATGCTCGGTTGACTCACAGCCTTGAGAATGTTTACCGATTTAAATTTTTGTAACAATCAATCGGTTGCTAGAAATAACCAACTCTATTAAGTTCTGTAAATATTTCTCAATTCCTGGCAAATGACCTAACTAACGCTCTAGGGGGTAGCCCTTATCAAAGTTCCTGGTATAGGATAACGGAGAATGCGCTAAGAAAATAGAGAATTATGGATAACCCTGCCTCCCTTCATGTGGCGGTCACTGATGAAGCATTGGCAACCTCCGAACCCAAGTCCCCCGCCAGTTCCAGCTTATTCATCCCCGAACTCGACCGGAAAAAGCCCCTGAGTGCGGCTTGGATTCCCTTTATCTTCTTAAGCATGGCGCTGTTCATTGTTAGCCTAGCCAGTCCCGTTTTAGCGTTGCGGAAAGGAAATAGTGGGGCTGAGGTGACGACTCTTCAGAAAACGCTGCAAGCTGAGGGGTACTTTAATGGACCGATTACCGGGTACTATGGACCCTTAACCGAAGCCGCTGTTATCCAATTTCAAAGAGCCAATGGACTTAGCCCGGATGGTATCGTTGGGGCGAATACTACTGCCCGATTAGAGTCTGACTCCGCCGCAGCAACGGATACGAGTGTTGATACACCTCTAGAGTTTGAGTCACCCATACCAGAACCGGAGAAACCTCTAATATCTGCCCGACCCGATTTTATTCTCCAACGGGGCGATCGCAATTCTCAAGTCACCTCTCTCCAGCGCAATTTACAAGTGGCGGGCTATTTTAACGGACCGATTACCGGGTACTATGGTTCAACGACCCAAGCGGCTGTGATTCAACTGCAACAGGCTAAGGGATTAACCGTAGATGGGATTGCCGGACCCAACACCCGTGCGGCGTTGGAATCAAGTCCAATTGCATCCGCCTCACAAACTGCCCCCTCAACGGAAGCGACAGAGGATAGAATGGGATTCGCTAATCCTGGTTTAGTTCTCAAGCGCGGGAGTCGCAATTCAGATGTGACGGCGCTACAGAGAACTTTACAAGCACAGGGGTATTATGACGGACCGATTACAGGGTATTACGGCAACCTAACCGAAACTGCTGTAATTCAATATCAAAAAGCTAAAGGATTAACCGTAGATGGGATGGTGGGGGCTAACACCAAAGCGGCATTAGAATTGCCCTCTGCTACGACAACAGAATCCCCAATTGAGTCTTCGGCTTCGGAGTTAAATCAATCTACATCCGAGGAAAGCGCTGACGAGAGTACTTTTACTCAGGACTCATTCATCAAACCCGAGGAAAATTACGATAGGATTCCTTTGAATCAAGATTCGTTCGCTACACCGACAGAAAATTCCGACAATAGTCCCTTTAATCAGGACAGCTTTATTGACGAAGACAGCGAAAAAAAAAAGAACGATGAGCAACGTCAGTCCAGCCAGATGACGCTCAAACACACCATTTCTGGCAAAATTTCCCCCAAATCTATCGTGCATTCCGGTCGGGGTTTATTTTTTGCTCAGAATATGATGTACAGTCACACGATTACGGTGTATAACCGCCAATATGATTTGGTCAAAACCATTGCCGATGCGGTGAATTTGGAGAAATACGGACATTCTAAGGGGAACGGAACCTATAAAGGATCTCCTGTAGAAGCGGCTTTTTCCGATAATGGAAAATATGCCTGGGTGTCTAATTACCAAATGTATGGTTCAGGGTTTAATAATCCAGGGAGTGACAAATGTAGCCCCTCGCAAAAAACAGACAATAGTTTTTTATATCGCATTAATACCGATAGTTTAGCGATTGACCAAGTGATTGAAGTCGGGTCTGTACCTAAATTTGTCGCCACTAGCCCCGATAATCGATTTGCCCTAGTCAGTAATTGGTGTAGTTGGGATTTAAGTGTTGTCGATATTCAGCAAAATCAGGAAGTGCGGCGGATTAAATTGGGTCGCTATCCCCGTGGGATTGCGGTTGATGCGGCGTCCCAAAAAGCGTATGTGGCGGTGATGGGGTCTTATGATATTGCGGTTGTCGATTTAAATGATTTTTCCCTTGACTGGATCAAAAATATTGGGAATTCGCCACGTCATTTAAGTATTGATCCAGGTGGTCAGTATCTCTACGCCACGTTAAATGGGGAAGGAACGGTGGCTAAAATTGATTTATTTACAGGTAAGGTTGTACGCAAAGTTGCCACTGGGAATGCACCGCGTAGCATGGATATATCCGATGATGGTGAATTTCTGTATGTGGTGAATTATCACTCGAATACCATGAGTAAAGTGCGTACCCGTGATATGTCAATTCAGCAAACGGTGAATACCAATGCCAATCCGATTGGAATTACGTATGATCCAGAAACGAATCAGGTTTGGGTGGCGTGTTATTCGGGGACAATTATGGTGTTTCAGGACTAAATAGGATTGTCATTTGTCATTTGTCATTTGTAAGGGAACAGGGAATAGGGAACAGGGAACAGGGAACAGGGAACAGGAAAATCCTTATCCAGCAAGCCTTTGACCAAATTTAATAACTTTTCCTTATCACCATAACTCCCGGAGAACCGTAAGGGTTGGCGGCTTGTTGACAAAACTTAGTGGGCGTGTTGTTTTCTTTTGTCCGACTACTTAGTAATTATCAACATGGAAATTTATCAACGCCACTCGTGGACTCTGACGGTTGAGGAAGCGACGGCGATTCAAAACCAACTCAGTCGTGAAATTATTACCTCGGATCAATTGGGTGAGGTTAACTATGTCGCGGGTGTGGATGTGGGTTTTGAAGACAATTATGCGATTTCCCGCGCCGCCGTTGCGGTTTTGAGTTTTCCGGAATTGCAACTGATCGAACAGGCGATCGCACGTCGCCCGACAACGTTTCCCTATATTCCAGGGTTTCTCTCGTTTCGGGAAGTTCCTGTGGTACTGGATGCTTTATCTGAGATTAAGATAACTCCTGATTTAATCTTGTGTGATGGTCAAGGAATTGCCCATCCCCGGCGCTTTGGTTTGGCTTGTCATTTAGGATTATTGATTACAGTTCCCACGATTGGGGTAGCGAAGTCGCGATTAATTGGTCAGCATGAGGAACTACCCCCAGAGAAAGGAAATTGGCAACCCTTGCGACATCGGGGAGAGGTGATTGGCGCTGTCGTGCGATCGCGAACTGGGGTGAAGCCTCTTTATGTGTCTCCAGGTCATCGGATCAGCTTACCTACGGCGATCGATTATGTCCTACGCTGCACTCCGAAATATCGATTACCTGAAACCACTCGTTGGGCGGATAAACTTGCCTCAAACCGGATTGGTTAAATAGGGTCTGCTGAATAAGTCTTGTGGTGGGGAGAGGCAATAGGCAATAGGCAATGGGCAATGGGCAATGGGCAATGGTTTCAAGCCTCTGTTGAGGTAAACTTATGACTGATTACGGCTTTCTGGTTCTGGGTTGCTGACTTCTTCAAGAACGTCTAGGCGTAGGCGCACCAGTTTCTCATAACGATTCTCTGCCCAAATTTTTTTAATCGGTGTAGCGGGATCGACATTAATTTTTAGCGGCTTTCCTGGGATACAATTATAGGTTTTCGTGCAATCACCACAGCGAATCGGCTTTTCGCCGCGCTGAACATAAATAATCAGTCGGGTTGCGGGTGAGTCAAGCTTAATTGATTGTCGTGATCCCCCACCTAAAACATTCAGAAAGTACGACTTTAACGGCTTTAACGGTGACTTGCTCAGTTGCTGAACTTCAACGCCATTCTGAGCAAGTGTTGGCAAATTTTCAGCTTGAGCAGGAGAGAAGCCAAAAATTAAGAATAATAACGTTAGGCTCAAAAGTATTATTTTCATTTGTTTAGTCCAAAAAAGCAACAATGGGCAAGCGCAAACAAGTTGCTGATCATTTATAAATATTAAGAGTAGATGTTTGCCTGATCAATCATAAATATGTCAAACTTGAATGTACCTAGATGTATCCAATCAATTACACGATTGAGGAATTCATAAATGACAGATGACCAAGTTGAAGCCCTAATTGATCAAATCTTCCAGCTAGGAGACGGCTGTTGGGAAAAAGTACTTCATTCCCTAGCCTCTCGTCTGAGAACCCGTTCTGTTGCAATGCAGGCGATTGGTGATCCAGAAAGTTCTCGGTTACTAGCAGCCGCTAAGTTACTGGAATTGGCAACTGAAGCAGATGAAGTGGTTAGCTTAGGGACAATAGAAGAGGATGTATCGGATCAATAAGTCATTTCAGGAAGTATAGCAATAGATACATCGATTAGGACTTTCCGAACTGTTGTAGAGACGTTGCATGCAACGTCTCTACCATAAAATGCGTCCTAACCGCTATGGCGAGCGCGTCTGGTACATTTCAAACTATCGCAGTCGCCAAGGCGATTAGGACAAAGGAAGGTGCGCCAAACCTTGACCAGTCAATCTTTTCCCTTCTGCCCTCTGCCCTCTGCCCTCTGCCTTTTGCTATATTATCCAGTATCAGTCACTCTCAATCAGCTTTTCATCAGCTTCAATTAAGGCTTCCTGGAGTAAGGGAGAGAGATTCTCAGTTAAACGTCCAGCGCGGATAAATTCAGCGTAGGTATCCGCCTCAATATCAACCATTCGTTCTTGCAGTTGTTCCATATCTAAGTTTTGTAACTGAGGATGATGATGGAGTAATTTGTCAAGCTCAGTTTGAATATTTTCAAGTTGACCATCAACCAGTTTTATCTGGTACTGGCAAAATTCTGAATTCATTTCGTTTTTCGTCGTGGCTGACTCTAAATAGCCTTTGACTCGATTGAGTGCCACACGACGGGCGATTGCCTCAGAATATTTCTGACGCACAGGTTGATCACCAATTAAATTCAGTTTTTCCAGGAGGAATTGGGTGGTTAATCCCTCAACTAAAAGTGTAAACAGTACCACACCAAACACCGTGCCAATAATATCTTGTCGTCCCTCCAAAGTCACCGGAACACTTAAGGCTAGGGCGATGGAAACCGAACCCCGTAATCCTCCCCACCACAACACCGTTTGCTGTCGCCAACCTATATCAGACTTGACAAGTGCATTACTAATTGTCGCCAAGCCATAAATTGAGATAGCACGGGTGAAGAGAACGGCGCCAATGGCAACGCCAATTAAGCCAAGATTTTGTCCCAGGCGAGGAAAATCAATTTGGTCACCAATGAGGAGAAAGACAATTGAGTTGACAAAAAATGCCAGAAAATCCCAGAATTCGGAGACAATTAAGCGGGTGCGGGGATTCATGCCAATCCGGGAACCAAAGTTGCCCAGCACTAACCCCACAGTAACTACACCAATTACGCCAGAACCGCCAAGTTCTTCGGTAATTAGGTAAGTGCCATAGGCAGAAACTAACGTCAGGGATTGTTCGACGAGGGGTAAATCAAAGCGTTGGGTGAGAAAGGAAATACCAAACCCGATTAAGCAACCGACACCAATACCAATTCCGACAAAAGTAAAGAATTGGGCGACGGTGGTGGATAGAGAAAATTCCTGCGTACCGAGGGGAATACCGACTAATAAGAGAAAGGCGACGACAGCGACACCATCATTAAATAAGCTTTCCCCCTCCATCAGGGTTTTCAGGCGTTTATCCGCCCCCAATTCTCGAAATAGGGCGATGACGGATACGGGATCAGTTGCTGCCAGACTTGCACCGACTAATAGGGCGATCGCCAGGGGTAATTCGGTAAATTGGGTAATGGTAAAGGCAATTCCCAGCACCGAAATCACCACCCCCACCACCGCAAACAGAATCACCGGGATTAAATCCCGCCGCAAATCCCGCCAGCGGATATTCCAGGCGGCTTCAAATAGGAGGGGAGGGAGGAAAATCTCTAGAATCAGTTCCGGGGATAGGTTGACGAGGCGCACATCGACAAAGGCTAAACCCAAGCCGACAATAACCAGAAGCAAGGTATAGGGGATTTTACGGAACAACGGAAAAATCCGGGAAACCGTGGCGACGCTGAGAGACACCGACAGCACCAAGAGAAATTGTTCCAGATTCTGCTCAATGGCAGCTTCGCTGATAGCGGATTCTACGGACATGAATAGAACTCCAAGGATACTGGCAATTTTGATATAACAGTACAATCTAGCGCAAGCAACTATCTAGCGTAGGACTCTTTCCTTTCACCTATGCAATTGTAGGCAAAATTGAGGGAAAGTAACTCAGCCGACCATTAGCCTGATTGCTCTATTCCAACCACAGCCGAAGCATTATGTCAAGATAAATAGGGTTTACTGAATAACTGTTGTGGTGAAGGTAGTAATTCAAATGTAGGGTGTGTTAGCGAAGCGTAACGCACCATTTGTCAAGCTTGGGTGAATTCTTATTGACGCTTAAACCACTGACGTAATACAGCTAAAATTGTGGAATATATAGCTTTACCAAGGCAGGTTAGGACATTTTTACTGTTGCCTGTTGCCTGTTCCCTGTTGCCTTTTGGGATAAACTTATGTCCTAACGTGTTTGCGTAGTGCTATATTTGGCGATTAAATAGGTGGACGTTGATTAAAATTAACGGTTGAGATTAGGGAACAGGGAACAGTCAGTCCACTACTTAAACCGGGCGCACGTCTGTGCGCCCCTACAGCTGCATTAAACTGCCTTGGGTTGGAGGACAAGTGTAACCTTTTGCCTCCTTCCTATCTTCTAAGGTTCTTCAGTGATTGCAGGCATTGGCTGGAAGGAATTGGGTGATGGAGTTGATGAAATATTCAGTTGGGTTAGATATTGATCAACCGCATCAATTTTCTCCAAATTTCCTTCTTCAATAAACAAATTTCTCGCTTCTAACAGGAAAGAAACCGCCTCTTGTCCCCGCCCAACTTGCTGGAGGGCAATCCCCAGATTGTAAAATGCGAGTGATAGTTTGGGGTTGAGTAGAATGGCTTGTTGATATTCGGAAATCGCGTCCTCATACTGCTGATTGCGATGCAGCGCTACGGCTAAATTGTAGTGCGCCAGCGAATCGTAAGGATCGAGTGATATGGCGCGTTCCAGTGCCGCGATCGCTTGCTCATATTCGCCATTTTTAATCAGTGCGGCTCCCAATTGACGATAAGCATCCACATTGTCAGGATCTATCTGCGTCACCCAATCAAATCTGCGAATGGCTTCTTCTACATCCCCTTGTTGCAGAAAAATTAGCCCCAGTCGATAGTGAGCGGGTGCAAATCGGGAATTGATTTGGGTTGCTCTGAGAAAAGAATTTTTGGCTTCAGTAATCTGGTTTTGTTGAGCCAGTAGCAATCCTAGTTGATAATGGGCTTGTACGAATTGGGAATCGTTGCGAAGGGCTTGCCGTAGTGCCGCGATCGCAGAATCGACTTGGTTTTGTTTGGCTAAGAGTAATGCCAGATTATACTTAGCAACCGCCGAGTTGGGATTGAGACGAACGGCTTCTGTGTATTCACTCAGCGCTGCTTCAGTGTCACCGACGGCTTCTAATGCCAAGCCTAGATTATAACGAGCGGCGGCTAAATTGGGATCAAGGGCGATCGCTTGTTGATAGGCGCTAATCGCTTCCTCGATATTGCCTTGTTGGTATAACATTAAGCCCAGATTGTAATGCGCCTCTGGCATATTCGGATCAAGACCAATCGCCATGCGGTATTGTTCAGCCGCTGAGTCAATTTGACCTTGCTGAAATAGGGCATTCCCCAGTAAATACCGTGCCATCGGGATAAACGGATCTTCCTGGAGGGCTTTGCGAAAGGCTAACTCGGCAGCTTTGAAGTCGCTGCGGTTATAGCGTGTGACGCCTTGTTGAAAAAAGGTCGCCGCTTCTAGGTTATTGGTGTATAATCCTTCGACTAACTGCTTCGTCTGCTGACGCTTGGGTAGGCTATCGGACAAGGCGGGCTCAACCGACAGAAAACTGAATGCGATCGCGGCGGCGGCAAGTCCAAAGCGGAGGTGGTAGTGTTTAGACATGGTAGAAGACGATTGGGAAATTGAATAAGGAATATGGGCGGGGGAAAGGGTTTATAGCGTCCTATTTTACTTAATAGTGCCAATTTCACTCCCCGATTGGTTCGCCCTTTAAGGGTTAACTGCTTCTGGCAAAATCAGCATGGCATCACCAAAGGAGTAAAATCGATAATTATACGCGATCGCTTCAGCATACAACTTCAGCAGCCGTTCTCTGCCAATCAAGGCACTCACGAGCATCAACAACGTGGAACGGGGCAAGTGAAAGTTGGTAATCAATCCATCAACCACCCGCCACTGATAGCCGGGATAAATAAATAATTCGGTTTTACCACAATAGGGCTGGAATTCCCCATTCGCCGCTGCCCCTTCCAACGCCCTCACCACAGTTGTGCCAACGGCAATCACCCGCCCCCCGGCGGCTTTGGTTTGCTGAATTTTTGCCACCGTTGCGGCGGATATCTCTAACCACTCCCCATGCATTTGATGACTTGTCACATCTTCTACCTCCACCGGGCGAAATGTGCCAACACCAACGTGTAAGGTAATCGACGCCTGATCAATGCCGCTGATGTGACACCGTTCTAAGAGTTCAGGGGTGAAATGGAGTCCGGCTGTCGGGGCGGCTACGGCACCGGGGATTTGGGCGTATACCGTTTGATACTGATCGGGTGTAGCTTCAGAATCGGTGATGTAAGGCGGAAAAGGCACTTGACCATAGTCAGCTAATTGGGTGACTAGGGACTCCCCCTTAGGTAGGTCAAACTGCAATATACGCCCCTTGGTGGCATCATCTCTGGCGATAATTGTTGCCTTCAGCAGAGATTTCTTCGTTGTATTACCCTGTCTTGGTGGGTCTGCAGATAGGGGAATCTCCCCATGACTGGCTGGAACCATAGGTTGATCCGGTTCAAAGACTATGGTTGAACCCACTTTTAATCGTCGTCCCGGTTTCACCAATGCCAACCAACAATTCTGTCCCCGTTCCTCCAGCAATAATACTTCTACAGGCGTACCCGTCACCTTCTGACCATAAAGTCGAGCCGGGATCACACGGGTATTATTCAAAACCAACAGATCACCGGGACGCAATAACTGAGGTAAATCTCGAAAAATGCGGTGTTGATGCTGAGTTGGAGACTCAACCACCAGCAAACGAGAACTATCTCTAGGAGAAATGGGTGTTTGAGCAATCCGACCTTCTGGCAGATCATAGTTATAGCTGGAAAGCAATCGGTCATTCGTCATCGGTGGTTCTTCGGATCAAGTACAGCTTATGGGTAATGTTGGACAACTGGGGTAGGGAGGGAACGGGTCAGGGTTGTAGCTCTACTCTATACCGCGACTTGCCTTGTGCCATCGGGTACGAATCCCCAAAGACCAAGGACTAGAAGCCCGGAATTGGGTATGATCCCCCAGTTGATAGCGGGGGCTTTTCCCCTACCAATTCTTGATCCCCGTTGTCAGAATGAAGGTATAGCACTTCCTTGGACTCCACTCCTAGCTGCCCTATGGATTACCTTTATTTTTTAGCGAATGCGAGTTTAACCTTACGAGTGGTCGAGTACCTCCACTCCATGATCCAGCTTCCCGTTCAATATACAACGGTGATTCATCAAATTGATGGCTGGGTAATTAAAGTTAAAATGAACCATCCCCTCACGCCTCAGCAACATGGAGATTTCCAAGCCTTCATGCGCGAATTGGGAATTCCGTTCCAACCTGACATGCGCTTGCAAATGGCGTTTTGGAGCCTCGATACCGGACAATCTCCCATCGATGTCATGCGTCGCTACCAAGTCGCTGTGGTATCTCATGGTCACCCTGACAAGACTGATATTGAAGCGTTTCGCCAACAGTTTACCATGGGACTAGGATACTGCCCAGAAACTTTAGCCTAAGGAGTTGCCCATTCATCAGCCTCCACTATCAGGGCAAGAAGCCCAAACCATCATGCCTTTGTCGGGGCAAGTTTAGCCATTTCAGGGGAGTCTGAATCCAGGCGCATTTTACTACCTTAAGAATAAAGCCAGAAGCCTACGCTCAACTATTAGAGGAGCGTAGGTTGTTTATGGCGAATAGGTGGAGAAAATTAAAGTTAACGGGGAGGATCGTCATTTGTCATTTGTTGATTGTTCATGGTTCATTGTTGATTGGGAATCTTCTCCCTCATCTTCCCCATCTTCCCCATCTTCCCCATCTTCCCCATCTTCCCCATCTTCCCCATCTTCCCCATCTTCCCCATCTTCCCCATCTTCCCCATCTTCCCCATGTGACGTTTGTCACTCATTAGCATTGCCTTGCGTCAGGTGTCTGCGATTTTCCAGTCACGCTTAACACCGATTTCAGTATAGCCTGAACTGCGATCACGTTCACCCTTGATTAAGATTTAGTTCAATTACTTTTTCCCTGAAATGACCGAAAATTGCAACGTTAATTTATCGGGGATATAACAGTATGCAGCTTGCTTATTTCTGTATTGGCAGAGAACCAATAGAGCCTTGTGTCCATCATATCTATAGCCATCGATTTAGAGACTATAAATCGATAAAAATGACGGCGGAGGAATTGCTACAACGATATGCAGCCGGACAACGGGATTTTCAAGGTGTCAATTTAAGTGAAGAAATTCTCAGTTGGGCAGATTTGACAGGAGCGAATTTAAGTGGGGCAAATTTGAGTGGAGTAATTTTGAATTGGGCTAATCTTAGTCAAGTTAAGTTGAGATGTGCTAACTTGAGTAATTCGGATTTAAATTGGGCGAATTTGGAACATGCAGATTTACAGGGAGCAAATTTGATTGGTGCAGAGGTGAGTGCCGCTAATCTGAAGGAAGCCGATTGGAGTGGGGCAATTATGCCTGATGGTACAATTTGGTCTGAACATGATGATAGTCAAGATTCCATCTTTTTGTCCTGGTTGATTAGCCTATTCAGGCACGAAAACAATCATGATTTCTGATTAGAAGTCCTACTGGACTGACACAGCTAAAATTGTGGAATAGATTTGACGTTTAAACGGGGCGCAAGTCTTGCGCCCCTACAATTCTAATCCACCAAATAAGGTGTGCCACACCCCTCCATTTGGATTGAGGAAAGGGCGGGTTTAGTCAAGTTCTTCGTTGGTATCCAAGGGTTATCCGTTAAACCCACCCATATCATTTCCCCTGCTCCCAGACGTGCCATGGCACGTCTCTACATTGCGTCCCCTGCTCCCCCGGCTTCCCCGGCTTCCCCTGCTCCCTACCCCACCACAAGACTTATTCAGCAACCCCTAATTATTACTTCCCCCGTTCCCCATTTTTACCAAACCATGTATCTTGCCATGCGCTACCCACGCCTTGAATAACGCCCCGTAGAATTAAACCAATTCCTCGTCCTAAGACTTGGGTTAAAACATAAACTACGCCTTTACCAACCCAGCCGACTGTTCCCCGTAAACGTGGCGCGATCGCATCCCGAAATTCATAGGCGATGGTGACGGCTAACTGAGTACCCTGTAGTTGTTCTAATTCTTGGCGTCGAGGAGAATAAATGGCGACTTTTTTGATACCAATTTCGCTCAACACAAATAAATCATAGCGACTTTCAAAAATGGCTTGGGGTTCATCGATATATTGATTTCGCCGATATTTCCAGGATAAATTATTTCTAAATCGGGTGATTTCCCGTGAGGACATTAAGCGTTTATCATAAAAATTATGTTTGACAATCTCGATATCAGAAAACTCATTTAGCAGGGGTTGAATTACCCCATTAGCAACTTGAATAATTAGATTCTGCAACAATAATTCTGCTCGCGCCAAGGCTTCTGGCGTATGGGCAGGATAGGATACATTATCAATCATCAAGGGGGCTTCAAAGAGGCGATTCCCTAATAACTCAATCACCAAAGGAATTTTGTCCAAAATAGCCGTTTGCACGACATCCTGATCTTGCCGCAAAATCTCAACCATTTCGATGGTTTGATTGCCGATGACTAAGGTTGAGTATTGACCAAAAAAGTCAGTGAGAGAAACCTGCCATAAATCATGTAATAAGCGCGATCGCTTCTGGGTCAATTGCTCCATCGTCACCTGAGAAAAGCGCAAAGCATCCAGCATCTCCTCAAACTTGTAGAGGACGGTACGCAGTAATTCCTGGCGTCTCTCCACTTGCAAAATATCGATTTCCAAGGGAGTATTCGTCAGATTTGCCAAACTTGAATCCAGTTTGGTCAAGGTCATCGCTTGGGGTGTAGACGGTTGAAACTGCAACGCCTCAGAGGAGGTTTTGGATAAGGCACTCGTGGGGGATGGGCGCAGACGATTTTGGGGAACAGGAGGACGAGATGATGAAGGATTTAAACGGGGCTGAGGTTCAACCGGGCTATTACTATTATTAGAGGGAACCAGTCCGGAATCTGTCGGTAATAGCTGATTTACCAGCCAACGGGCTGTTAATAACTCTCGGCGGCGTCCCGTCCAAAATAGCCAGTCTAGGCGGGATAAATTCCCCTGTTGAAGTTGTGCCGTTACCTGTTTTAACGCGGCTTCAATTTGTTGTAATCCTGACTGGCGTAATTGGGTATGCCAACGAGGGGGAGGTAATGAATTGGCGGGAGTGGGTAACATTTGCCAATAGGATTCACCTGCTTTGACTTGTCGAATGGCTTCCACAATTAAGGTGATGGCACATCCTTTAGTACAGTACCCTTCCACTCCTAAACGTTTGGCGGCGGTGAGTTGATTGGGTTCAGATGGAGCGGTTAGCAATAAGATGGGTAGGTTGGGATAATCTGTCTTAAGTTGCTGGCATAAAGATAGTCCGGTTAGGGGACTGCCGAGCGATCGCCCTAATGCCAAATCTAAGATAATTAAATTAACCTGTTCTTGGGAGAGTAAGGTGGTTAAACGTTCCAGGGCTGCTGTTGCTGTATCCACCTCAGCCACGATATCTAAATCAGCAAAGGCTTCTAAGGCAGTGACTAAACCTAATCGGAAAATTGGGTCATCGTCAATGAGTAGGATTTGAGTGGATTGATTTGTCATTTGTCATTCGTTATTCGTTATTCGTCTTTTGTCATTCGTTATTCGTCATTTGTCATTCGTTATTCGTCATTTGTCATTCGTTATTCGTCATTGGTCATTGGTCATTGGTCATTGGTCATTGGTCATTGGTCATTGGTCATTGGTCATTGGTCATTGGTCATTCGTCATTCGTTATTCGTTATTTGTCTTATGTCATTGGTCATTGGTCATTGGTCATTGGTCATTCGTTATTCGTTATTTGTCTTATGTCATTGGTCATTGGTCATTGGTCATTCGTTATTGGTCATTGGTTATTCGTCATTGGTCATTGGTCATTGGTCATTGGTCATTGGTCATTGGTCATTGGTCATTTAGACAGGGCGGGTTTAGTGACATTATGGTGAACAAAAAAATGATAGTAGTGAAACCCGCCCCTACACATAAAACCCTTTTCTAGTCATGGATCATTTACCTTGCCCATCTTCCCCATCTTCCCCATCTTCCCCATCTTCCCCATCTTCCCCATCTTCCCCCGCTTCCAGACGCGCCATGGCGCGTCTCTACATCGCTTCCCCTGCTTCCCCTGCTCCCCCAGCTCCCCATCCTCCTACCCTCCATTCTGTTGGGATTTCCACAGATTAATCGCGGCTTGGGCTTGTTGGTAAAGCGCTCGTTCTGGGGGAATTTGGGCGGCGGTGGCGATCGCGGCGTCAAATCGTCCTTGGGCGGCTAGGGCGGCGGCGGCTTCGAGGATGGGACGATCTTGGGCGGTTTGGATTTGGGCAACCCATTGGGCGATCGCGCTTTGAGCTTCAGCATACAGCATTCGACCGGGACGAATCTGATTGGCGGTGGAAATGGCGGCAATTAAATCTCGACGTTGGGCGAAGGCGCGGGCTAAGTCGAGGATGGGTTGGTCTTCTAGGGTTTGGATTTGGCGATTCCATTGGGCGATCGCAGTTTGGGCTTCGGGGCGTAAAGGTTGACCTGGCTCAATTTTACGGGCTTGGGTGACGGCGGCGTTTAATTGATCAATGGTACCGCCGGCGGCTAGCTGTTGGGCAGTTCTGAGGGTATTGCGATCGTCGATCTGTTGAATTTGTTTGCGCCACTGGGCTATGTTGGTCTGTGCTTGGATACGCTGGGGGCGATCGGGTGTAATTAGGGCAGCTTGTTCGATTGCCATCTGTAGCAGGGGACGTTGCTCGAAACTGGCAGTCATTTGGGCAAGGCGTAACTGGAGGCGATCTTGGAGTTGAGCCTCCCACTGCACCGCTTGGGCGGCGGCTGATTGTTGCACCGGACTGTTGGCATCAAGTTGGCGAACGGCGGTTAAGGCGTCAATGAAGGCGAGGATCGTGTTTTGTTGCACCAGTTTTCCGGCTTGCCCTAAGCGTAACCAATCTTGAGCCTCTTGATACAGAGAGGTATTAATCGGAATGCCTTGGGCAACCTCAATCACCCCCTGATACTCTTGATTTTGGAAACGAGTGGCGGCAATTTTAAGTAAGGTGCGACTCCAATTCGACAGATCACTCTGAGCTTGGGCTTTAATATAGCTGTTAGGATCGACCTTGGCTGCTAATGCGATCGCTTGTTCGATCTGGGTCAGTTGATTCGATTGGGCTAAATCCCGTGCCTCTTGGAGTTGGGTCCACGCCTGTTTCTCTGCCGCCAACTGTTGGGTCAGGGTATCATAGCGGGATACACTCCAGTATTGGTCATTCAGGCGTGATAGTTGGCTGATTAACTTAGCCGCCTGTTGCCAGTTTTGTACTTTCAGGGCATCTTGAACCTGACTGACAATTGCCTGAGCCTCGATTCGTTCCTGTTTCCAGGTGGCGATTTGGGCTTGAGCTTCGGGATATAGGGGACTACTTACAGGGATTTGCATCGCCATTTTCAGGGCATCGGTATAGTTTCCCTGATTCAGGGTTTCTCGAGCAAGTTGCAGTACCATTTGAGACCATTCCCGCAGCAGTTGCTGCGCCTGGGGATACAGGGAATGGTGAGGCGACCAATATTGGACGATCGCGATCGCCTGCTTAAGTTGCTCAAATTCTCCGGATTGGGCAGCCAGTTGAGCGCAGTATAATCGTTCGCTATCTGGGGATAAAGGAGAAATGCGCTGGCAATTTGCTGGAGGTGGCAGTTTGGTGAGTAATACTAGACCACCAACGACCATGCTGCCGATAACGGACACGATGATCAACCATAGCAACGACCACCGCCACAACTCTCGTTGGCGGCGCTGGCGGTCTGGGTTGAAGCGCCTGTTTCTGATCACTTTGGCGTTTAAGTGTCCCGTTTCTGCTAAACTCGATGCCTTAGAGCCTCTTGCGAGTCGGATGACTAACTTATGTCCCCCAGGTTGGCGAGTAGGCAGGGAAGTATGGAGATGAAATCGGGGCAAATCGCGTTTGGACACAGATAGAAAACAACTGATAATTCATTGTTCACCGTTTATTGTCCATCATTGTATTCCCAATTAACCGTAAATTTGGGTGATTCGCAATCCGTTCAATAGAGTCCACAATAAGATGAGGAATCGTTTTGGAGTAGTTAGGGTGGCATGAGCCTGAGCATTCGCCATTGGCTAGCAGAACGCCACATTGAACTTGCCCAACTGGGACAGGATAACGCCCAGTTGGCGGGCATTGCGTTTCGCATTGCCCAAGACATGGAGGTTAAGAGTCTGAATCCCTTTGCGATTAGTGTCTTGACCGAAGTGTTGGAGTTACCGTTAACCGTCGCTTGGCAAGTCGCGCCGATTTTGTCTCAGTTAACGGTGGGGTTGCTGCGGATTTTGAGTCGCAAGAAGCCCTTACGCCGGAGTGAAGGCACCTGGCTGAGTTTTCAGGTGGCGTATCTGAACGCATTAGAAGGAATTTTAGAGCAAGAAGCTCAACTGCGAAGACCCTGGGTCAACCGCGCCCAAGTCCCGGCGTCACCGAATATTGATGAACCTCTGGTTGATCCCCAATTAATTGCTCTGCTGAAAACCCTGCGACCCGGGCGTCTCAGTGATTCTCAAGCCGAACAAGCCTTGTCATCTGTAGCAAATTCCTTTCTGGTGAAGCAGATGAATAAGTTAGCGATCGCCTGGTTTGTGGCGAATGGGGCAGAGGAAACGGAAGCGAAGTTATTAACCCAACGGTTAAGTAATGGACTCGCGGGTCATTTGCTCAAGGTGATTGCCGAAAATGCGCTACCCTTGGCGCAACTGCAAAAGTTTGTCCGGTTGGGTCATTTAAGTAACACCCTCAACACCCCTCCAGAAGAGGATGAGGAGGAAGAGTTTTCCACACCCCAATTGACCCTGGATTTGGATCGGGAATATTATCGGGCGGAACTTTCCCTCTCCTTAAGCGAACCCTTATTTGCCGAACCCTTTTCCCTCAAGGAAATCTACGTGTCCCTGAACGTCACATCAGCCCCCCTCTCGATTGAGTTTTCTCACCCCAGTTTAGGCGACTATTTAGCCGCTGAAGAACTTGCCCTGCAACTGAAGGCATTAACGCAAAAGCTGCCCAACCAGTATGGGGAAGTCTCGTTTGTGATTGACTCATCCCTTCATCTGGCTGAACATCTTTATCAATTGTTGGGTTATGGGTTGTTGTCTCCTCAAATAGAAGAATTGATAATTGAGAGACTACGACGAGAGCAACAGCGGAACGCCGACGCCTTTTCCTTCCCCGTGCTATTTCAACGACTCTATCGCTTCTATCGCGCCTACTGTCGCGGACGGTGGTTTGATGAAGGGGTGGCTCATCGGGTTCACCAACAGTTGCGGGATTTGAATAATCCCTTGAATACGTTACAAATTGATGCCACCGTGGGATTAAATGTCTTTTTAATCCTCTGTTCAGCCGCCAGAGACGCCAATCTTCCCTTTTGGCCCTGTGGCAATCCAGAGATTCCCCAGGACTTTGATGCCGATCAATTGTTAAGTTTTATGGGTCGCACTGTTGCCCTATCTCCTACCACATTTTGGCAACGGGCGAGACAGAGTTTGGCGCAGATTCATTTACCCCAAGCCTGTTTAAATCGGGTGATGCTGGCAGAAGCCAATCTGATCCATGCCGATTTATCGACGGCTGAGTTAAGTGGGATTAATTTAGCCGCAGCTAATTTACAACAGGCAAATTTAGCTTGGGCAAGTTTAGTTGGGGCAAATTTAGCGGATGCGGATCTCAAAGGGGCGCAATTAGAAGGGGCGAATTTATTGGGGGCGGATCTGCGGGGTGCTAATTTAACCTCAGCGAATTTGACCAATGCTTGTTTAGTAGACGCCCAGTTAGATGAACCGAATAAACAGTTTGCGGTTAAAAGTGGGGCGTTCTTTTCCTGGGACGAATTTCAGTCTTATTACCAATCCTTGGTTGTCTCTCCCTTCGTGAAAACCATCGAAGAGGAGCATTTGTTTGAAGATGACCCGATGATTTTCATTGAGAGTGCCGAAGGGGAACCCATGTTACCAACCATTTACTCCCAAGGGAGCGATCGCTATGATGGGGAAACCGAACAGTTTGACCGTGAGCAGTTAAATGCCCAAGCCACGGTGTCGGAAACGGATCAGTATGCTGGCGAGACAGCGCAAGTGGATGAGTGGATAACCCAAGCCCCGGTGTCGGATACAGAGCAGTATAGTGGCCAGACGCAGCAATTGGACGAGATGGGACAACACCCGTCTGATACAGAGCAGTATGCTGGGGAGACAGAACAGATCGACGATTGGCAATTCGCTGAGTCAGAAACTGAGGAGGAACAGTTAGAGGCGGGTGCGGAACAAGAGACTGGGGTGTTTCATGAGGATACGATTATGTTGGATGAGGAGGATGAGTATTAGCTGAAGGGTTTCGGGTATAGAGATGCGCCATGGTGCGTTTGGAGGACAGATAGAAATCCTATTTGAGTCATGTCCAAAAATCTGATAATTTTCGGGAATGGGGAATGGGGAATGGGCAATGGGAAAGAGTTTCAAAGCTTTTTTCTATTTTTTGATTTTTCACAACCTATTTAGGATTGCTATAGGACATTATTTGGATGGATGGCGAATCTGTCGCAGAATTAAACCGATGGGGAGTGCGATCGCAACGGCAATGATAATATGAATCAGGACGTTCAAAGCCGCATCATCCGCCACGCGATCGGGGGCGTCGGTGAGGGTTTGACGCAGGTGGAAGGCTTAGAGGGTGAGGCTAAGGTTTTTCATTTATTGGTTATGGGTCTTATGTCCTTTGTTATTGGTGATTTGTTGATGGAAATGTCCGTATAGCAAAAGACAGAGGGGGAGATGGAGAGATGGGGAGATGGAGGAGTTAACTCAAAAAGCTTCCTGTTAAGATTTCTGAGCAGAGAGTACACCAAACCGAATCAAACCCCGCCGATACCCTCGACTCATTAACCCCAACGATAGCGCCGCTTGCACTGTACCCCAACCGCTTCTGAGTAAACCGATTAATGCTTGGGGTTCAAAGGCTGAATCAATGACAATATCCCAAAACGGTGCGACTGCATCTGACCAATCATCAGTGCGAATATCCGCAAAAGATAACTCACGGGCAATTTCCTCGTACTCTGGCAATGAAATCACATAAGGTAAACAGTAAACCTGGTAAATTTGCTCTAAATGCTGCTTTTCATCCACCGTCAAGTCTCCCGTGGCTGGCGTAATCGGACGATGACACCACGTCGCCATCAGAAATGTCCCCCCAGGTTTCAGAACTCGGTAGCATTCTGCCAGAAATCTCCGCTTATCGGGTATATGTTCCCCACTTTCTAATGACCAGATCAAATCAAAACGATTATCCGCAAACGGCATATCCAAGGCGTCAGCCACCTGAAACTCCACCTCAGCCTCTAACCCCGCCGCCTCTTTTGCCCGTTCTGTTCCTCTCGCTGCTTGGACGGGACTCAGGGTAATCCCTTGTACCTTAGCCCCAAACCGTTGGGCTAAGTCCAAAGAACTTCCGCCAATCCCACACCCTACATCTAAGATGTTCTCGGCGTGCTGCACATCACCCCAATTCAGCAGTTCCTCAATTAAATCAATTTGCGCCTGACGCCGACCTTTTTTCTCACGACCCAGCGGACCATAATAACCATGGTGCATGTGTTCGCCCCAAACCTGTTCCCACAGTCCGGAGGAGGCGTCGTAAAACTGCTGAATTTGACGCTGAAGTGTTGAACTCATCAATTGTCCTTTGTCATTGGTCATTAGTCATTGGTCATTGCTTTTTCCTGTAAAGAGTGTAAATCAAGATATGAAGCTGATGATCGGCGCACCGACCAACATTGACAAAAAATAGACAAAAAAAGACCCCCGCCATGTCAGCAGGGGGTGGGTAATCACTTCCACATCAGGGTAACAACTATGATTAAACCTATCGAACAATTGTGAAAAAAAGGTGAAAAGTCAAAAAAAACCCTCAGATATTGCCTGAGGGGACTATGTAGGAAGGAGCATAATCCTTTATATCTCTGAAGTCTGGGAACCTATGCAGTTATTATTTTGATAAAGTAACCACAAAGCCTTACAAATGACGAATGACAAATGACAATCTCCACTATTGTGTCCACCTACTTACACCCAGCGACCCATTGGTACACACATCGGCGTCCCCGCTACCGGGTCAGGCACAATCCGACACTCCAAACCAAACACTTCACGCACCATCGCCTCCGTCACAACTTGCATTGGCTCTCCTTTTGTATAAACTTGACCCTGGCGCACGGCAACCAGATGATTGGCGTAGCGACACGCCTGATTCAGGTCGTGCAGTACCATAACAATCGTTCGCCCTTCGCTCTGGTTCAACTCATACAGCAAATCCAATACTTCGACTTGATGCGCCAAGTCTAAGAACGTTGTTGGTTCATCCAATAGCAGAATCTCCGTATCCTGAGCTAGTGCCATAGCAATCCAAGCTCGTTGTCGTTGTCCACCCGAAAGCGTGTCCAATACTCGGTCTGCCAGTTGGGTTATCCCTGTAATGAAAAGCGCCTTCTCCACCAGGATTTCATCATCTTTTGACCATTGCTGCAACCAGTTATGGTAAGGGTAACGACCCTGAGCGACCAAATCTCGAACCGTCAACCCCTCTGGAGCTACTGGACTTTGGGGGAGAATTCCCAGTCGCTTCGCCACAGCTTTGGTTGAGCGCTTGAAAATATCAGTCCCGTCTAAGTAAACTGTACCTGCACAAGGCTTGAGCAACCTCGCCAGTCCCCGCAACAGGGTTGATTTGCCACAGCCGTTGGGTCCAACCAAAGCCGTAATCTTCCCGACAGGAATTGCCAGGTCGAGGTTCGTGATCACAGGTGTTCCATCATACGCCAGAGAAAGTTGGCGAGTTGATAATAAGCTCATTTGGTTATCGGTCTAAAGCGGGACATTTTGGTTAGGAAAGGGAACAGGGAACAGGGAACAGGGAACAGGGAATAGGCAATCGGGAATGGGCAATGGGCAATAGGTAAGGTAGAGTTTTGAGTTCACCTCCCCTATCTCCCCTATCTTCCCCCGCTCCCCCAGCTCTCATAAGGGTAGGTTTTTTAAATTGGGGTTGAGGTAAGACTTAGAAGACAGGTAGACCAGTAGACAAGGAAGAGTGAGAACGAAAATAGGGCGTTTCGGCTTTTAGAAGTGAGGTTGACCGAACCTAATTTTGTACGGTTTTTCCCCCTTGTCTTCTTTCCATCCTTGTCCTCCTTGTCTTGTCCCAACCCTAAAATAAAAAACCTACACCTGTAAGCTCCCCCAGCTTCCAGACGTGCCATGGCACGTCTCTAC